>NZ_QSAS01000010.1:0-62809 GCF_003465485.1 Collinsella sp. AF11-11
CGGGAGTAGCGTCGAAGGTTGACAAAACTATAGGAACACCCAACGACCACTTTTTCTCCGTCCCCAAGGGATCATTATTGGACCGTCGATGTTTTGGTAATGCCAGCGAGCGGTCACCAGAGCGAACAAATTGGCATGAAAAGAGGACGGCATAGACCTTCTGGTCATGCCGTCCTCTTTGAATGACAAGTTGTCACTCTGGCGCCCGCGCAGCGTCGACCGGTCCGCCGTTCGTTAGAACGGCGGAACCAAAGGCGCAGCGTCGAGTGGTTACGCGGTTCGTAGAACCGCGTAACACCCTAGTTACATCAGCTCGCAGACAGCCGCCGCGAAGGCTACGGGGTCCTCGGGGAGGATGCCCTCGACCAGCAGGGCCTGATCGTAGAGCAAGCCGGAGTACTGCTTGATCTTATCGGCGTCGCCTGCCTTCTGGGCAGCGACAAGCTTGTCAAAGACCGGGTGTTTGGCGTTGAGCTCGAGCACGCGCTGGCTCTTGGGCATGCCGTCGGGCGCGCCCTCGGGCCCCTTCTGGAGCACCTTCTCCATCTCGAGCGAAAGCGGACCCTCGGTGGTGATGCAGGCGGGAGCGTCAGTCAGACGCGCAGAGACGGCGACCTTCTCGACCTTGTCGCCGAGCGCCTCCTTCATGGCGTTAAAGAGGTCCTCGTTTTCCTTGGTGGCGTCCTCGGCCTCCTTCTTCTCGTCCTCGGTCGCCAGATCAAGATCGCCAGTCGCGACGTTCTTGAGCTCCAGGTGACGATCCTCGACCTCGGGCTCGGCACCGTCGGCAACGGCCTTCTCGGCAGCCTCGCGGGCGGCGTCGTCTTCATAGATCTTAGGCATATCGGCGGCAACGTACTCACGCATAGCCTGGAACGTGAACTCATCCACATCCTGCGTCAGCAACAGCACGTCATAGCCGCGCTCGAGCACGCCCTTTACCACGGGCATCTTGGCCAAGCGCTCACGCGAGTCGCCGGCGGCGTAGTAGATGGCCTTCTGATCCTCGGGCATGCCCTTGGCATACTCGGCCAGGGTAATCATCTTCTGCTCCTTGGCAGACCAGAACAGTAGCAGGTCGGCGAGCTCATCGGCCTTCATGCCATAGCTCGAGTAGATGCCGTACTTAAGGCCGCGGCCAAAGTTCTCAAAGAACTTCTCATAGGCCTCGCGGTCGTTGTCGCGCATATCCTCAAGATCGGCGGTAATCTTCTTCTCCACGCGCTTGGCGATGGCCTTGAGCTGACGGTTCTGCTGCAGCGTCTCACGCGAGATGTTGAGCGACACGTCGGCAGAATCCACGACGCCGCGGACAAAGTTGTAGTAGTCGGGCAGCAGGTCGTCGCACTTCTCCATAATCAGAACGTTGGAGCTGTAGAGCGCCAGGCCCTTCTCGTAGTCCTTGCTGTACAGATCGAACGGCGCGCGGCCCGGCACAAACAGCAGCGCATCGTACTCAAGCGTACCCTCGGCATGGAAGCTGATAGTGCGCGCGGGATCGTCAAAGTCGTGGAACGTGGACTTGTAGAACTCGTTGTAATCCTTCTGCTCAACGTCGGAGCTGCGCTTTTTCCAAATCGGCGTCATGGAGTTGATGGTCTCGAGCTCCTGGTAGTCCTCGTACTCGGGCTTGTAGTCGTCGCCGGCGTCCTCGGGCTTGGGTTTCTGGCGGCTCTTGCTCACCATCATCTGGATCGGGTAACGCACATAGTTGCTGTACTGCCGAATCAGGCTCTTGAGGCCCCACTCGGTCAGGAAGCGATCGTAGGTCTCGGCCTCGCCGTCGGCGTCGAGCTTCTCGTTCTCGCGCAGCGTCAGGATGACATCGGTGCCGTGCTCGGCGCGCTCGCCGTCTTCGATGGTGTAACCCTCAAGACCATCAGACTCCCACACGTGAGCGGTGTCCTCGCCATAGGCGCGGCTGACAACCTTTACGTGGCTGGCAACCATAAAGGCAGAGTAGAAGCCCACGCCAAACTGGCCGATGATGTCGACATCGGAGCCCTGTTGCTCGGCGTTCTCGGTCTTAAACTCCTCGGAGCCGGAATGGGCGATGGTGCCCAGATTGCGCTCGAGCTCCTCGGCGGTCATGCCAATGCCGTTATCCGAGATGGTAATGGTGCGGGCGTCTTTATCAAAAGAGACGCGAATAGCCAGGTCGCCCTGGTCGAGCTTGACACTCGGGTCCTGCAGGCTCTTAAAGTTGAGCTTGTCGACGGCGTCGCTCGCGTTAGAGATAAGCTCGCGCAGGAAGATTTCCTTATTGGTGTAGATGGAGTTGATCATGAGGTCGAGCAGTTTTTTGCTCTCGGTCTTAAATTGACGCATGTGCAGTCCTTTCGCGCTACCCCCGTCCGCAAAAACGGCCCGGTTGCCCGAGCCGCATTGCAGACCTGCTATGTTCAGACTTAGATTTTATAACCCATTAGCGCGCATATATACATACGGAATCGAAAAACTGTATGTCCAAACGCTCTGATGCGCCAATTGCCAAGGAGTGTCCCCGACTGCCGGCAGGAAAGGAACGTCCCTATCTGCCATCTACGCGCTTGGCCATCCAAACATGGGGCTGGCCCTCGTCTTCGTAGTCCACCGGGGCAATCTGCGTGTAACCCGCCTTGGCATAGAGTGGTAGCACGTATTCCTGCGCATGCAGCTTAATGAGCTTGGCGCCGGCATCACGCGCGCACGTATCACTGGCCTCGACAATCTTGCTCGCCAAACCGCGACGGCGCATGCTCGGCAGCACGGCCACGCGCCCCATAATGTAGGTCTCCCCCGCCGCGACGCCTTCGTCCAAGTCGCACGCCGGCAAAACTGGGGCTTCGGCATCTGCCGCGTACTCCAGTTCCTCGGGAAACACGCGCGAGCAGCCGGCAAGCTCGCCGTCTACATAGAGTGTCACATGAATGCAGTTCGGATCCTCGTCGATAGCGTCGAACTCATTCTCGTAGCCCTGCTCGTCCATAAAAACGACGCGGCGCACCAACGCCGCGTCGTCAAAGCATCCCGTCTTAAGTTGGATATCCATAGCTGCCCTTTCATTCAACGCGAACGTTAGGGACAGATTTTAGCGAAAATGAGCTCCGCGCACGCTAAACTTCGCGCGAGCCTTCGCCAGACAGTCGTAATGACCCACGTTATGGGCATCGCTCGCGATGAAGCTGTACAGGTTCTGATCGAACAGGCGCTGTGCCGGCTTTTTCTCGCGACCAAAGCGACCGCCGGCAATAAAGTCCGCCGAAGCCTGCAGCTTGCAGCCCATATCGACCAGGCGCTCCGCCACGCTTACATCCTTTTGAACCGCACGACAGCGCTCAGGATGAGCGATGATCACCTGGTAGCCACGGCACTGCAAATCGTAAATCGTGTTCTCGTACTCTCTAAACGCATACGCATCGGCATGCGTCGAAAGCTCGAGCAGAAACTCGTTGGTCCCATCGAAATGCAAGTGATCCGCGGCATCGATACCAAGCTCAACGAGCTTTCGATGGTTGACCTCGAAGCCCATCTGGAGCGGAAAACCGTCAGCGTTATCGCGCAGCAGCTCAAAGGCATCCCACATCTTGTCGTAATCAAAATAGGGATCACGGCAGTGAGGAGTGCAAACGATTCTGGTTACACCGGCCCGCTTGGCAGCCTCGAGCATCGCCAAGCTCTCTTCGAGATCGGCGGCGCCGTCGTCTACACCCGGCAAGATATGGCAATGAATGTCACGCATAGGTCAGCCTTAATCAACTAAACGTTTGCTCGGCTGGTGAAGATGCCCTTTTTGGAAGTGCCCTGATCGTCGGAGCCCTTCTTAACCTTCTTACCGTCCTTGGTGTAGTAAGAATAGTAGTACTCGCTAGTCTCGGTCTCACAGTAATTCATGACGGTACCGATGAGCTTGACCTTCTCGGACTTCTTAAGCTGGGCGATAGCGTTGAGCGCCTCTTCGCGCTTGGTAAAGTCCTCGCGCACCACGAACAGCGCGCCGTCGGTCAGGCTGGCAATCTCGGCAGCATCGATGAAGGTGCCGACCGGAGGAGCATCGAAGATGACGTACTGGAACTTGGCAGACAGTGCCTTGACCAGCTTGGCAAAGCGATGAGAGACGATGATGTCGGCAGGATTGGGAATATGCGGCTCGGCATCGAGGAAGTAGAAATTCTTCTGACCTGTCTCGACAATCGCCTGGTCGATAGAAACCTGCTCGGACAGGACTGCATAGAGTCCGCCGCGGGAGCGGACGCCGAGCATATCGGCAAGGGACCTGCGACGCATATCAGCCTCGACCAGCAGGACACTCTTGCCGCTCGTAGCGATTGCCTGAGCAAGATTAATGGAAACCGTAGACTTGCCCTCGTTGGGAATCGAGGAGGTAACGGTGATGGTGCGAATGGGGTCGTCCACGCTCGCAAAGCGGATGTTGGCCAGAAGGGTCTTGGCGGCATTCTGCACAACGAGCTTATCGGTGTTCTTTGCCTTAGCCATGCCTATTTACCACCTTTCATAGCCGGAATTCGGCCAACAACGGGAATACCCAGGAGCTCTTCTGCCTCTTCGGCACCGCGGATGCGGGTATTGAGCATGTCTGCCAAAACGACATAGGCAACTGCGATAAAGATACCGGCGAGGAACGCGACGGCAATATACAGCGTGCGCTTGGGGCCGCTGGGGGCTTCGGGGGTCTTAGCCTCGTCGATAACGTTGATGCTCTGGGCAGCGCCGACGTTCTGAGCGACCGTACTCACCGAGCTGGCAATGGCCTTTGCGACCTCAGCCGTCTCCTTGGCATCGGTGCCGGTAACCGAAAGCGTAATGACACGCGTGGTGGTCTCGGAGGAAACAGACACCTTGTAGTCATCCAGATCGGTGAGGCCCAGTTCTTTGGCGGCGCCGCTCTTAACGCTATCGCTATCCAGCAGCGTGGCGATATCGTTGGAAAGCATCTGGCTCGCCGAGAGATCGTTGTAGCTCATCTGACCGCTATCGTCGGTCTTGGCGAGAATGTACATGCTCGTCGTCGCGGTATAGGTGTTGTCCATCGCAACGAAGGACACGATGCCCATGGCGATCGCGCAGACCACCGGAAGGGTGATGACCAGCTTGAGGTGCTTCTTCAGCAGCTGGAACAGTTCGAGAAGGGTCATGCAGCTTGCCTTTCATTTCCCCAGTTCGGATTGACAAAACTGTCCGTATGTTATCGCATCTTTTTACCGAGACCAAACTCTATACATAAGAAACAGGCTCTCCTGTAAAAATGTCGGAAGCAATCGTAAAATTGCACAACAACGCCGCACCCGAAAGTCAAATGCGGCGTCTACATCAATATCTATGTTGTATCGCTATGCGAATGGCTCGTCCTGCTGTATGGGAAACGTCACCGTAATGGTGGTTCCCACGCCCAACTCACTCGACAGATCGAGCGTGGCGTGATGATACAGGGCCGCATGCTTGACAATGGCAAGCCCCAGGCCGGTTCCGCCGCGTGCCTTGGACCTACTCTTGTCCACGCGATAGAACCGCTCAAATACCTTGCCTTGTTCTTCAGGCGCGATACCGATTCCCGTGTCGGCGACAGCGAGAAACGGATGGCCTTCGTCGTTGGTGCCGCACTGCAACGTAACCGTACCGCCGGGTCGATTGTAGCGGATGGCGTTGCTTGCCAGATTATAGATGAGCTCGTCGATCAAGCGCGACACGCCTTCGATGACCACAGGCTTGGTCTCATGACTTATCGTCACATTCGCTTGACGGGCGACCTGTTCAAGACGCTGCTCAACCGCGTAGATCGCACGCGAGAGCTCAATAGGTTCCGTGGACCCAATGGGCACCGCCTCGCCTTCAGTTGCACGTTCGGCCTCGTCCAAGTTAGACAGCGTAAGGATGTCGTTGACAAGCGCTGCCAAGCGGCCCGCCTCGCGATAGATGCGACCGCCAAAGTTGCGCAGGTCGTCCTCGCCCTCGACCATGCCGTTTGCGATGAGCTCGGCATAGCCCGAAATCGCCGTAAGCGGCGTCTTGAGCTCATGGGTGATATTCGCCGTGAACTCACGGCGCATACGGTCGTTGTCCGCTAGCACCGCCATTTGGCGCTTGAGTTCCTGGCGCTGCGACTCGATACGCTCAAGCATGGGGACCATCTCGGCATAGGCGTGCTCATAGCTACGGCGTGGGTGATCCAAATCCACCTCTTGCAACGGCGCGATGATGGCACGGGACTCACGGCGCGCCATAAAAAACGAGAGTACTGCACCCGCTGCTGCGATAAGCAGCATCGGCGCCAGCATCGACAGCAAAATCGCCGCAACGCCAGGCTGGGCCTGCGCCAAGCGAACGACCTGGCCGTTATCAAGGGTGACGGCGCGATACAGCATAATCTCGTCGAGTGTAGAGCTTGCGCGCTCCGCGGAACCCAAACCACTCTCAAAGGCCTCGATGACCTCGGGGCGATCGCCATGGTTGGGCAGTGTGGAAGGCGACGCCTCGTTGTCGTAGGCAACAGATCCGTCCTTATTGATCAGCGTGATACGAAGATCCTCGCGATCGAGGCTTCGCAAGAACGGAATGGGCTCCTGCTGCTCGTCGAGGGCGGCAGCAATGAGCTCAGTTTCCTGCGCCAGATTGGCACTCGTGGCATCCGCCAAAGTGTTTTGCACAAAGAACGCACCCAGCACCGTAAACGCCACGATAACCGCCATGGCGCAGACAAAGATCGTCACAAAAACGCGGTGCGACAGCGTATGTTTTCCCTGGGGGGCGAAGACCACGGGTTACTCCTCCGATGCGGTGGCCGCGGTGTCGTCGCCTTCGGCACCATCACCGGCAGAAGGCTCGGCCAGGCGATAACCCACGCCGCGCACGGTCTCGATGGCGCTGGCATGCTCGCCCAGTTTTTGGCGAAGCGTCTGCACGTGCACGTCAACGGTGCGCGAACCGCCGTCGAAGTCCCAGCCCCACACGCTCTGCAGCAACGACTCGCGGGTAAAGACCACGCCGGGCTTGCGCATGAGGTACTCGAGCAGGTCGAACTCGCGCAGGGTGAGCTTAAGCGGCTCGCCGGCAACGGTCACCTCGCGATGGCTGGGCGAGAGCACGATGTCGCCCACGCTGAGCACATCGCTCGCCTGCTTGACCATGCCGCCGCGACGCAGCAGTGCGCGGCAGCGGCTCGCAAGCTCCATGAGCGAAAACGGCTTAGTCAGGTAATCGTCGGCACCGCCATCGAGCGCCATCACCTTGTCGAGTTCGGTGTCCTTGGCGGTAAGCATCATGATGGGCACCGTCGCCGTCAGGCGATCGGCACGCAGGCGACGCATAATCGCCAAGCCATCGGTGTCGGGCAGCATGATATCGAGCAGCACAGCATCGGGCACCCGTCGTGCCACGGCAGCTTTAAACTCGCCATCACACGAAAAGCCCTCGGCCTCGATTCCCTGCTTGCGCAGCGCGTAGACTGTCAAATCCCTGATGTTGTCATCGTCCTCGACGTAATAGATCATGTTGAACCCCTTTGCGGCCGATATGACCGCATCTTAACCCTAAAGGCACCTGTAAAAGACAGCGTCAGCCAAAACGCCCCGTCAAATAATCCGCGGTGCGCGGATCGGACGGATTCTTGAAGAGTTGCGCGGTGGGCGCGTGCTCCACCAGCTCACCCAGCAAAAAGAACGCAACCGAATCGGAAATACGCGCGGCCTGCTGCATGTTGTGCGTCACGACCACCAGCGTGCAGGTCTCCTTGAGCTCGCAGGCCAGCTGCTCCACCACCAACGTCGACACAGGGTCGAGTGCCGAGGTCGGCTCGTCCATCAGCAGAATGTCGGGCTGCACGGCAAGTGCGCGGGCGATGCACAGGCGCTGCTGCTGTCCACCCGAAAGACCCAGGCCTGACTCTTTGAGCTTGTCCTTGACCTCGTCCCACAGGGCAGCGCGACGCAGGGAGTCCTCGACCAGCTCATCGAGCACGGCGCGGTCGCGCACACCCATACCGCGAGGACCGTAGGCGACGTTGTCGTAGATGCTCATGGGAAATGGGTTGGGGCGTTGGAACACCATGCCCACGCGCTGGCGCAAACGGCAGATGTCGCAATCGCCCAGGATATCTTGACCATCGAGCGCAATCTTGCCCTCGATGCGGCAATCCTTGATGCCGTCGTTCATGCGGTTAAAGCAGCGCAGCAACGTGGACTTTCCGCAGCCCGAAGGCCCGATGAACGAAGTGATCTGCTTGTCGCGGATCTTGATATTCACGTCCTTGAGCGCATGGTGATCGCCATAGAACAGGTCGAGGCCCTCGACATCGATGCGCGTCGGCGAGGCGGCAAGATCCTCTGCCGTGGGGCGAGTCGCATCCCCAACCTCGCGCTCATGCGCGGCCTCGGCCTGCGCTTCCATGAGTTCTTCAAGCTCCGTGGGCTCCACAGCCGCAGCAGCCGTCATACCGCATACCTCCATATCGATATCAATTCAGCAGTATCGATAGTAGGAATCGCGGCTCATACGCACGTGAGCACATTGTCAAGTGTTTGTAAGGGCACGCTGGCTATGCGGCGGGCAGCTCGATGGTGAATATCGTGTGTTCGGGCGTCGATTCACATGCAACGGTACCGCCGTGTGCCGCGATGATCTCCTTGGCAATAGCAAGGCCCAGACCGGCACCACCGCGATTGGTCGCACGCGCCGCATCCAGGCGATAGAACTTCTCAAAGATTACCTTGAGCTTAGCCGCAGGGATAGGATCGCCCTGATTGATAAAGCGCACGCGCACGCCACCATCGTCTTGGCGCCTGGCCTCAATCGTGATGGTCGAGCCCTCGTAGCTATAGGCGACGGCGTTTTTCATGATGTTGTTGAACACGCGGGCCATCTTGTCGCCATCCACGAGCACCGTCAGGTCCTCGCGAATATCAACTTGGGCTTCCTTATGCTGCTCGTTGAGGATGGGATAGAACTCGTCAGCCACCTGAGCCAGCAGCAACCCCAGATCAACATAGCCGCGCGTGAGCACGATATCGTGGAAGTCAAAGCGCGTGATATCGAAGAACTCCTCGATGAGCGCATCGAGCCGGTGCGCCTTGTCGAGTGCCACGCCCGTAAAGCGCGCACGTTGCTCAACCGGCAGCTCAGGAGCCTCTTGCAGCAGCGAAAGATAGCCCACCACACTGGCAAGCGGGGTGCGTAGGTCATGTGCCAAGTACGTGACCAAATCGTCCTTGCGATGCGACTCGTCACGCAGAGCTTGCTGCACCTTGCGCTCACGGTCACGCACGCGGTTAAGGGCGCCCTCGACCTCCAAGAAGTCGCCGTCGATGTTATCCCAGGTGTCGGGGTGATCGATCAGGCGATCTTGAATACGAGCGGCCAGCACACAATCGGCATGCTGCTCGCCCTGCTCGTAGCCATGGTAGTACAGGGCGCGGCCGCAAAAGAACAGCACGCACACGGCAAGCGCCAGCACAAAGCCAAGCATGTTGAATACAAAGCCGGCATCGAACAGCACTGGCCCTTCGATGCCGCCGAGCGCCATGGCGCCAATCGCCAACGTCATGGCCCACGCGGCACCGCCAATCACCACGCAACGGCGCACGATTTCGAATCGATCGATCAGCAAAAAGCCGACAAGCAGCACCGCTAAGACTCCGGCGATGTTGTCGATGCCAATCAGCAGCAGGCTCAGCAAAAAGAGCAGCACCGTCGCAAGCGCGCGGTTGTCGACGACTGCCCGTACGTATTCAAAGAGTCGATCGGGCACCTCGAATGCCTGCCTATCGTCTTTTGTCATATCCACTTCCCCACCATCAAAGGCGCTATTCGATTATGTAGCCGACGCCCCAGACGTTTTTGATAAAGCGCGGCTTTTGAGCGTCGTCGCCAATCTTTTCGCGCAGGTGGCGAATGTGCACCATCACCGTATTGTTGGAGCCGGGCATAAAATCCTCGTTCCACACCGCGCGGAACAGATCCTCCACGGCTACCACGCTGCCGCGATGCTCGACCAGATACAGCAAGATGGAATACTCGATGGGCGTGAGGCGAACCGGTGAACCGTCCACTGTCACGGAACGAGCATCGCGGTTGATCTCAAGGCCGTCGAGCTGGATGGTCGGCGACTCGGCCGCCTGCGCGCGGCTACCGTAGCTGGTGTAGCGACGAAGCTGAGCGTGCACGCGTGCGATGAGCTCAAGCGGACGGAACGGCTTGACCACATAATCGTCCGCGCCAAGCGAAAGGCCCTCGATCTTGTCTTGCTGGGCATCGCGCGCCGTCAGCATGATCACGGGATAGGTATGGCTGGAACGGATCGTACGTAGCAGCTCAAAGCCATCGATATCGGGCAGCATGACATCCAGCAGCGCCAGATCGAACTCCTGCTCCAAGATTGCCTTGGCAGCATCGGCCCCGCTATAGGCGACCTGTACGTCAAAGCCTTCTTTTGTAAGGTAGATACCAACCAAGTCGGCGATGGCCTTTTCGTCATCAACTACCAAAATGCGCTCGTTCATGCGTGCTCCTCTCGCGCTCCATTATGCCCGAGGGGGCGCATGCCACACACAACAAGCGTGGGTGATTAAGTCGGCCTTAAGCACCCTTGTGCCCGTTCGGGCGCGGATGTGGGCCACGCACGCACGCGATGATCGCCGACACCGGCAAACGATATACTCTAGTTCCAGAAGAGACCATCCCGTCGAAAGCGAAATCTGTGAAGTCCCTCATCTCTTTTGCAAAGCGCTCAGCCCAGCTTGCCGCCGGCTTTGTCTGCGCTATCGCCCTTGCCGCTGGCGTGCCCACCGTCGCCGGCGCCCAAGTGCTCACGACCGACAATGTTTGCGGCAAAACCGCCGATGCGCGCGGCATCACGGCCGAAAACCTGCCCGATATCGATGCGACCAATGCCCTCGTCATGGGCAAAGACGGCACCGTCTACTATGGGCGCGGCGCCGATGAGCAGGTCAAAATCGCCTCGATCACCAAGGTCATGACCGCAATCCTAACCGTCGAGAATTGCAAGATGGACGAGAAGGTCACGGTAAGCAACACCGCGGCCACCGTGGGTAATTCGACCGCCGGCTTGCTCGAAGGCGACGAGCTTACCGTGGAGCAGGCACTGCGCGGCCTGATGATTCCCTCGGGCAACGACGCCGCCATCGTGCTCGCCGAATATGTGGGCAAGAAGATCGACCCTAAGACCAAAGACGCCGAGGCCACATTTGTGAAGGCCATGAACGAGCGCGCTAAGAAGCTCGGCTGCACCGGTACGCTTTTTGAAAACCCGCATGGTCTGGACTTTGATGAGTGGGCTGGCGATATGCACTCAACCGCACACGACGTAGCGCTGATGATGCAGGAGGCCATGAAAAACGACACGATCCGCGAGGTCGTAGCGAGCGAGGATTCCTGGATCGAGGTCACGGGCGCCGACGGCACCGACCATTCGCATTCCATGGACACGCATAACTATTTGCTGGGCCAAGATGGCAACATCGGTGGCAAGACCGGCACTACCGACGATGCAGGCTATTGCTTTACGGGTGCCTACAACCGCGATGGCGACGAGGTCTACACCGTCGTTTTGAACTCCACCACCACCGACCAGCGCTTTACCAATACCGCAACCCTTGCCAATTGGTACTACGGTCACAAGGTGACGGTCGCGATTGCCAACACGCAGGAAAAGACCGCCAACGGCAACCCACTTATGGCGCGCATTGGCCAAACCGACTGGACGGATAAGACGATCGACGCCACACTCGCCGATCCCACGGCGCAAGCGACCGTGTTTTCCCTTGCCGGCGAGGTGACCGAAAAGGTTAGCTACGACGATCTTTCGGGCACGGTGCATGTGGGCGACAAGGTGGGCAGCATTACACTCAAGCAGGACGGCACCAAGATCGCCGTCATGGATTTGGTTGCCGACGAGGAAGGCTCGGGGCCGAATCCCATTGAGTGGCTACTCGTGAAACTCGATCGCTTGGGCCGTCGTATCGACAACCGCCCACTCACAGCCGAGAGCGAGACCGTCGCCAAGGCGCCCGAGGTGTAAGGTCGAAGAACAATACACTCGCTGAAAGGAGGCGTCCGAAAGGATGCCTCCTTTTTTGAGGGTTCGAATCCCCAGCCGCCATTCTTGATAATAAAAAGGGCCCCAAATGGGACCCTTCTTCAAATTCGTACTGGCGGAGAGCTGGGGATGTCCGGGCATGCTGCGCATGCCCTCCGGCTTCAAAGCCTGGCGGCTTTTCGCCCACGGGCTACAAACGCTTTCGCGTTTGCTTAACGCCCGTGCCCTCTCGGGTTCGAATCCCCAGCCGCCATTCTTGATAATAAAAAGGGCCCCAAATGGGACCCTTCTTCAAATTCGTACTGGCGGAGAGCTGGGGATTCGAACCCCAGATGCCCTTTTGGGGCATACTCGCTTAGCAGGCGAGCACCTTCGGCCTCTCGGTCAGCTCTCCGTAACAGCCGTTCTATAGTAACCAAACAGCCAAGGATGAGCAAGAGGAAATTTTCTAATTGCCTAGCAGCCTTTCCTCCTTGAAAGCTTCGCCTACCCCAGCGAGCGGTTGAGAGAGCCGAGCTCGTCGTTGCCCATGGTGCGCCACATTTGGAAGATGCAACCGCGTGCCAGGAAAAAGAAGCCGTTGTCGACCAGTTGCACAGCGGCATCGGCAAGCTGATTCGTCACGGCGGACACCGGCGGCAGCTCGAGTCCAGCCTTGCGGATGGTCTCGACCGCTTCCTCGAACGTCGGAGGCTCGCTGACGCCCATCTCGTTCATAAGACCCTGCATTTCTTCCAGCGCGCTGCTGCCCGACTCCTCGCCGCGCGGCACCAGACGGTAACAAGCCAGCGCCAGGTCGAGCTGATCGCAATTCCAATAGGCAAACGCCAAGCGATAGAACAGGTAGCCGATTGCAGAACGATCGCTGGCAATACGTAGGCCGTGGCGCGCCACCTCGATAATCTCGTCAAAGCGCTCCAGACGCGCAAGCACGTTGATGAGCGCAAAGTGCGACTGCATGGACGAGCGCGCCAGATCGTAAAGATGGCGCACCTCGGGCAGCGCTCGTTCAAAGTCCTCTTGCTCGGCGTAAAAGCTGCAGATCTCGTGCTGGGCAAAGTACAGCGCATCGGGCGCACGAAGGATTCGCACAGAGCGGTCTTCTTCCAACACCGGTAGCACCATGCGCACCAGCTGGTTATCGCAAAACTGCGTTTGAACCGGACCTGTCGCCAAAAGCTCGGCGACGGCGCACTTAGCCTCCAACTCCTCAACAAGACGGGAAAAGCCTTCAAAAGCACCTGTACGGTCGACTTTTGCCTGCTCGCGCAATTCAACAACACGGGCCACGTATGGGTCGTCGTCCTCTTCCATGACCTCCAGCTCGTCAGCCGTATCGGCAAGCAGTAGATCGCGCAGCGCCGGCGGCAGCATGCGATGGTCATCACGCGGACGAGCATGAACCTCCGCAGGTTCAATCGTCTCCGGAGCGGTTGACTCATATGCCTCAAGCACACGCTTGCACGGCATATCGTCCATGTCCATGCTCTCAAGATCCTTGGCGACAGGCACGCAATCGGCCAGATAGGCCGCGCGCCCAAAGAAATACGTTGCGACAACGCACTCGCCCTGCTCACTGTCGGGAGCAGCAATCTGCACATAGCAGCGCGTGATGCAGGTGCCCGCGGCAAAACACGCTGCCGCAAGCGTGAGCGCCACGCGCGCATCGTGCTCCGCAGCCCAGATCGCGCGCGTGTCCTCGTCCAACTCGCGCCAGGCGTCATCTTGAGCGTCGTATTCACGTTGTGGCATAGCATCAACGACAGACTGCCCAAACCGAACGAGCATGATCCCCTCGGCAACGTTTGCCCGATAGGTATAGTCGAGCCGCGTGACCACGTTAAGTGCCTCGACAATACGCGCGAAGCGGGTGCGCACGTCCCACTCACCGCCCGGCTGACACGCCACCGTCCCCGGTTTGCCCCACGGGTTATCGCTTGAGGCCGTATCGAGCAGTCGGGGAACATCGTTGGTCGTCTTGGCGATATGCCACGCATCAAAGAGCGCGCAGCCCTCAAGGCTCGGCGAGGATGCCGCGGGGACCAATCCGGCCCCGATGCGCTCAAGGATGCCGGAGAGGCGGTTGAGACGACACTCGATGGCAAGCAGCATGTCAATCTCGTCCTGGTCCAGCAAGCTGCGATCAAAATTGAGATAGAACAGCTTTGACCGGTCGATGCGCGCTAGGCTCATTTCGGACTTGGCGGCAATGGTGCGTAGATGGGGCAAGTCGACCTCGCTCATAAGGGCGGCGGCATAACGCTCGATACCGCTCGGATTCTCGGCATGGTCAACGCGGTAAAGCAGCGTCTCGATAGCATCGGGGAGCGGTGCCGTGTTAAAGCCCAAAAACACCTCGACCGGCTCGGGTAACTTTACGAGCTTGATCTTGTCGACAACGTTTTGCATGTCCGCATCGAGACCGTCGACGCCCGCCGTGTTCGCAATAGCGCTTTCGGAGTTGGCAAATATCACGTAGCGCAAGAACATCGAGGCCATGAACTCGCCGTAAGGAAGGGCGCGGGTCGAATTCCATGTCGCGCGGTCGGACTGCTCGCGCATGGGGCCTTCGGGAGAGCCAGAAGTTTGTGCGCACGCGTGCATTGCACCGTTGGCTTCCCTTACCATAATCTCACCAATACTGGAATCCGACTCGTCAAGGACCAGTTCCATGTCGGGATCGTTGGGCAGCGGAGCCTCGCTAACGGGACGGTCCACCTTGTACACCTCACCCGAAACGCTTACGTAGCCCAAAAGCGACACACGACTTTTGCCAACGAATTCGACGACATAACAAGATTCATGCTGATCCTCGCCAAAGAGTTTCCAGACCACGCCATACGAGCGTCCCGCTGGCTGCTCGGGCATCGCCGGAAAGCGCTTCTTGGGATCGAGAAACCTGAGCTTGTATGTCGGACGCTCTGCCACGAAATATCACCCTGATCGGTAGTTTGGAGAAGGAGTGGCCGCGGATGGGCCGCGATACCTACTCGGAATCTTACACGACCTAGTGAGAAATAGGTCCCTTGGGCAGAAGCACGCGATTCCAGTCGAGCGCGGTGCAAAAGAAAAGCCCCCGTTGCCGGAGGCTTTCAATCTCAAATGGTGCGGCGTATAGGATTCCGCGCATCCGCTTGCGCGGATCCGCCCCGGCTTCGGCCGCCTGCCGGCGTCCTCGCCCGCTCGCTGAAAACGCTCCGCGTTTTCTTGACGCTCGCGCCTCGACCGAGATTCGAATCCTTGCTCGGTTTCCTTAAAAGAAAAGCCCCCGTTGCCGGAGGCTTTCAACTTCAATTGGTGCGGCGTATAGGATTCGAACCTATGACGTTCTGATTCGTAGTCAGACCCTCTATCCAGCTGAGGTAACGCCGCGACTTGTTGATTATTATGCACATAGACTGAATAATGGTCAAGCATTTTTTCAAAAAAAGTTATTGAATTTGATTTTTACTCATTTGAGGGCTTGGCACGATCTTCTATACATCGCGATATAAGAAAAGCCCCCGTTGCCGGGAGCTTTAAAGTCAATTGGTGCGGCGTATAGGATTCCGCGCATCCGCTGCGCGGATCCGCACCGGCTTCGCCCGCCTGCCGGCGGACTCGTCCGCTCGCTAAAAACGCTCCGCGTTTTCTTGACGCTCGCGCCTCGAACGAGGTTCGAATCTCCGCAATGCCCCCGTAAAGGAAAAGCCTCCGTTACCGGAGGCTTTAAAGTTCAGTTGGTGCGGCGTATAGGATTCGAACCTATGACGTTCTGATTCGTAGTCAGACCCTCTATCCAGCTGAGGTAACGCCGCAACGCACGGATTATTATGCACGCGAGCCCCCGATGGGTCAAGCGACAATTAGAAAAAATTTTACGGAGTGATAATTAAGTTGTTCGTGCCTCGACCGAGGTTCGAATCCATGCGGTGTTGCCATAAAAGAAAAGCCCCCGTTGCCGGAGGCTTTCAATTTCAATTGGTGCGGCGTATAGGATTCCGCGCATCCGCTTCGCGGATCCGCACCGGCTTCGCCCGCCTGCCGGCGGACTCGCCCGCGGGCTAAAAACGCTCCGCGTTTTCTTGACGCCCGCGCCTCGACCGAGGTTCGAATCCATGCGGCGTCCGCCTAAAAGAAAAGCCCCCGTTGCCGGAGGCTTTCAATTTCAATTGGTGCGGCGTATAGGATTCGAACCTATGACGTTCTGATTCGTAGTCAGACCCTCTATCCAGCTGAGGTAACGCCGCAGCGCAAGACATATAAAACCACTTTAGCTTATTGGAGTCAAGCACAATTTCAGACTTTTTTGTGGAACGCAGTCCTGTCATGCTGCTCCGCATATACCGCCATTCCCCGTACGATCGATTGGCTTTTCGATCACGTCAAACTTAGCATCAAGTTCCCTCAGGAGCGATCTCACCCGCTGGGCACAATCATAATCGGCAAACGAGATGCTCAACATGCGAGCAACCTGATTAGATGTCTGGACCCCATAGAAATGCTCTAGGGCCACAAGCCCCTCGTGCGCCACAAACGTCTCAACCACATGAGGCGACTCCTCGTAGCACCATTGCGTCAACGGCCCCTCGCTCGTCTGTCGAACCACCAGGCCACCCATGCCAGACGGCTCACACGTCACAAGCAGGTACTCCCCGCCCTCGTCGCTCTCAAACAAAACCACCCGATCATCAAACAGCTCCATCGCGTCCCCTTTCTCTCGCTCTTATTTAGCAAAAGCATAGCAGGTAGATGGCTGTATACAGAACAGTTGTTCGTGTGTTTTCTATTGAGCTGTCCGCACGGCATGGTATGGACCTGCGCACGAAATAGGGCGCCCCCGAAGGAGCGCCCTTGCATATCGCCTATGCAGCCAAGTTACGCGACCGGCTCGATCTTCTCGAGGCCGCCCATGTAGGGACGCAGGACCTCGGGGATCGTGATGGTGCCGTCGGCGTTCTGGTAGTTCTCCAAAATGGCGGCCATGGTACGGCCAGCCGGCAGGCCGGAACCGTTAAGGGTGTGCAGGTAGCGCGAACCCTTGAAGTTCTCGGGGTCGCGATACTTGATGTTGGCGCGACGGGCCTGGAAGTCACCGCAGTTGGAGCAGGAGCTGATCTCCTTGTAGGCGTTGTAGCTCGGCAGCCAGACCTCGATGTCGTAGGTCTGACGGGCAGAGAAGCCCAAGTCGCCGGTGCACAGGCTAATCACGCGATACGGAAGGCCCAGCTGCTGCAGCAGGTACTCGGCCTCGGCGGTCATGCTCTCGAGCTCCTCGTCGGACTCCTCCGGCTTAGCGAACTTGACCATCTCGACCTTGTCGAACTCGTGCTGACGGATGATGCCACGGGTATCGCGACCGGCGGAACCGGCCTCCTCGCGGAAGCAGGGGGTGAAGGCGGTGTAGCGGCGCGGCAGGGTGTCGGCGTCGAGGACCTCACCGGCGTGCAGGTTGGTGAGCACGACCTCGGCGGTGGGGATCAGGAAGTTGTCGCCCGAGACGTGATAGGCGTCGTCCTCGAACTTGGGCAGCTGGCCCGTGCCGAACATGGTCTGACGCTTGACGACGATGGGCGGCCACCACTCCTTAAAACCACGGCTGGTGTGCGTATCGAGGAAGAAGTTGATGAGGGCGCGCTCAAGACGGGCGCCGGCGCCACCGAGAACGGTGAAGCGGCTGCCGGAGAGCTTGTTGCCGCGCTCGAAGTCAAGGATGTCGAGGTCGGTGCCCAGATCCCAGTGCGGCTTAAAGTCGAAGTCGAACTCGCGCGGGGTGCCCCAACGACGGCGCTCGATGTTCTCGTCCTCGTCCTTGCCGTACGGCGTGGCCTCGCAAGGAATGTTGGGCAGGTGAGCCATGAAGTCGTACTGCTCCTGCTCGAGGGCGGTGCGGCGCTCGGCCAGACCGTCAATCTTCTCGTTGACGGCGCGCACGGCCTCCTTGGCGGCCTCGGCCTCGTCCTTCTTGCCCTCCTTCATCAGGGCGCCGATCTTCTTGGACTCGGCATTGCGCGTGGCTTGAAGTTCCTCAACCTCGGTGATGACGGCACGACGCTCGTCGTCGAGCTCAAAGAACTTCTCTCGATCCCAAGACGTCTGGCGGTTAGCCATGGCGACATCGATGGCATCGGGGTTCTCGCGAACAAACTTGATATCAAGCATTAGATCCTCCGGCGATATACATTCCATTTAGGTTGCAACCTTGTACATGTATGGGCAAGTATATACTTATGAGCGTTTACGACCCAACTCAACTACGCAAGAAGGCACCCAATGGACGCAGTTTTTTCCTTTTTGTTTGGCACCCGCACCGGTTTTGCCATCCTTTTCGCCGGCGGCATCCTGCTGTTTGCGATTATTGCCTTTGTAATGGAGAAGCGCACCCATAAGATGTATGTCGACCGCGGCCCCAAGTCCGAGGACGAAGAAAACAGCTTCTGGGACTAACCTGCCAAAAAGGGACAGGTTTATTTTGGTCGGTTTTATCTGGGCAAACGCAAGTGCCCCGCAACTGGAATTGAGCCAGTTGCGGGGCACTTTTCGCTAAAAGGACAAAACCGCAGGAAAAACCTGCCAACATAAACCTGTCCCTTTTTTGGTCGGTTTTACTGGAGGGTTGCGTCGATTGCCTTGACCAGGGCGCTGCGCATGCCGGCGTCCTCGAGCGCAACGATGCCCTTGATGGTGGCACCACCGGGCGAGCATACGGCATCCTTCATCGCCGCAGGATGCTGGCCAGTTGCAAGCTGCAGCTTTGCCGTACCCAGCACCATCTGGCTCACAATGCGATAAGCATCCGCACGCGGGATACCGTGCTTGACCGCCGCATCGCCCAGGGCCTCGATTGCCATGGCGACAAACGCCGGAGCGCAACCACCCACCGTGCCGCCCACAAACAGCAGGCTTGTGTCGAGCTCGACGACAGCGCCAAGCTTACCGAGCAGGTCGAGCACCACAGCACGCTGCTCGTCGTTAAGCGTCGAAGCCTTCTCGCAGGCGATGACGCCCTCGCCCACCGAAACCGGCGTGTTGGGCACCGTCGAGATATGCGCGACGCCCGGCAGGACCTGCTCCCACTTGGCACTGTCCCAGGTCCAGGCAACCGACAGAACGACCTTTTTGGCAAAAGCATCCTTGAGCGGGGCGAATACCTTCTCGATCATGTACGGTTTGACCGCAGCGACCACGATATCGGATGCGGCGACAACCTCGGCGGCATCGTGGCAGGCGACCATGCCGCGCGCCTCGCAGCGCTCAACCAGTGCGTCGTAGCGACCCGCGCAGGCGCACATGTCGCTCGCAGCTACACCGGCAGCGATCCAGCCATCGGCCATAGCGCTCGCCATATTGCCAAAACCGACAAATCCAATCTTCATATCGCATAGTCCTTTCAGACACATTCCTCAAAACGAAAGGTATTGTCCCACGCCATTGTTTCGTATTGCCGACCTATTTGTGATACGGCTCGCCACGACTGATCTTACAGGCACGGTAAATCTGCTCTAGCAGCACCACACGCGCCAGGTTATGCGGCAAGGTAATGCGTCCAAAGCTGAGCATCTCGTCGGCTCGTGCGCGCACGTCATCGCTCACGCCGTCCGAACCGCCGATTACAAAGGCAATGTCGCTGCCGCCTCGCAGCATAAGATCGTCGAGCCTCGCCGAAAACTCCTCGCTCGAGCGCTCCTTGCCCTCGATAGCCAGCAGGATCACATGCGCTCGAGATGGCAAGGCGGCAAGAATCGCCGCCCCCTCCTTGTCGCGCGCGGCATCCACGCCGCCCGCCTTAGCCGGGTCGATATCGGCCACCTCGCGGATATCCACCTTGGCATAGGCACCTAGGCGCTTGGTGTACTCAGCGCACGCGTCCTTCCAAAAGCGCTCCTTGAGCTTACCGACGCAAACGACGGTGTATTTCACGCGCGTCTACTCCTTCGAATCGTTTTGAACTTTGCCGGCGGCCAGCATCTGCTCGAACATCGAGGCCGACTGCGAAAAGTCGCTCGGCAGCACGACCGTCGAGGTTTTACCCGTGCGAGCGAACTCCGTCATCATCTCGGACCACTGCGTAAACATGAACAGTTGGTTGGCCTCGTCATTGCCGACACCCGTCTCTTGGATGATCTCGAGCGAATCTTTGATACCCAGCGCGATGGCCTTGCGCTGGTTGGCGATGCCCTCGCCCGCCTTTTCCATAGCCTCGGCCTCGGCGGTCGCCTCGGTGACGCGCTTGATGCGGTCGGCCTCGGCGAGCTCCTGCGCGGCAGCGCGCTTGCGCTGGGCAGCGTTGATGTCGTTCATGGAGTTCTCAACCTCGGTCGGCAGTGCGATTTTGGTGATGAGCGTCGACACGAGGGTGAAGCCGTAGGCGGCCATCTGCTCAGAAACGGTAGCGTTGACATCCTTGGCGATGTCATCCTTCTTGGCAAAGACCTCATCGAGTGTGTAGACGGGGATGGAGGAGCGCAGGGCGTCGGTGATGAAGTCGCGCATCTGGTCGACGGGCTCCTGCAGCATGTAGTAGCTCTTGTAGATGCCCGAATCTGCCGGGCCGGCGCCCATGTCGTAGCTCACGTGGTACTGAGCGGAGACCTCAAGACCGATGGTCACGTTGTCCTGGGTCTTAACGTCGATGCCAAAACCGTTTTTCATGGTGCGCAGGCTCACCGTGGCGGCCTTGCGGTCGATCACGGGCACCTTCACGTGGAAGCCCGCGTTGACGATACGGTTGAACTTACCCAAGCGCTCGATGATTACGGCGTGCTGCTGCTCAACGACATAACAGGCGTTGGGGAGCAGGAGCAACAAAATGATGATGGGAATCAAAAGGCTGGTAAGGGCGGCGATGATACCGGAAAACAGCATGGTCTCTCCTCTGATAGGCACACGTTGGCATTAGGATACCCGTCCAAGGAGATCGTGCATAACAAAAAAGCTCCCATTGCTGGGAGCTCTTTCATTTAATGGTGCGGGCGAAAGGACTTGAACCTTCATGGGGTTGCCCCCATACGGACCTGAACCGTACGCGTCTGCCAATTCCGCCACGCCCGCGTGCAGGAATTAGAATAACGGAGCGCCACCGCGAACGCAAGAACTATTTTTGAAAAAGTTTGCAGGCATTTTCCCAAGCGGCATGCGCGATTGTTTCGGCGTCCTCACCAGTGCGATCGACACGGTCGTTAACCAGCGCGTTTGCCGTAATGGAGATCATTGCGGGCTCGCATTCAAGACCGCGGATGGGCTCCGGAGCCATATACGGGCAATCCGTCTCGAACAAAATTCGATCGAGTGGGGTTGCCGCAAATGCCTCGCGCACGTCGTCGTTGCGCTTAAAGGTGGCCGCACCACCATAGGCGATATAGCAGCCCAGCTCCACAAAGCGCTCCATCGTGGCGCGGTCCTCGCCAAAACAGTGCAGCACACAACCGGCCTGGGGCACGCCCACCTCACGAAGCACGTTGTAGGCGTCCACGTGCGAGGTACGCTCCTGGTCCATGTCCTCGTGACGCAGATGCAGCTCCACCGGCACGTTACGACACACGGCAAGCTCGAGCTGGCGCGCCATGCAATCAATCTGCACGCTGTGGGGCGCCGGCGTGATGTCGTCGTCGTAATCCATGTGGTAGTCCAGACCGATTTCGCCAATACCGGCACACAAAGGGTCATCAAGCGCAGCAACAACCTGCGCGTGAATGTCGTCGGTATAGTCCGGCGCGCCATACGGATGCACGCCGGCAAGATACTTGATCTGCGGGATATCCTGCATCGGCAGAATTTCGCGCACGAGCCAGTCGCTATAGTCCGTCACGCTGCGCTTGTCGGCGATGGGGTCGAAGACCGTCACCAACAGGTCGATGCCTGCCGCCTTGGCACGCACGATTGTCTCGGGCACATCCTTGCCCCAGAACGAAAGCAGATGCGCATGTGTGTCGGCAAGCGGTGCCAAGGGCACGGGACAAGCAACCGTCTTCTTTTTCTTGGTAAACGTCACGCGTTCGGCATTAAGCGTCATGGGAAAGCTCCCGAGCCAGGCACACAAAGTCGGCGACGCCGAGCGTCTCGGCGCGCGTGGTGGGTGCGATACCGCAAGCCTCAAAGGCGGCATCGAGCACGTCCTTGGCAAAGCCGTTGGCGCTCATGGAATTGCGGATGGTCTTGCGACGCTGGGCAAATGCAGCATCAATCACGCGGGCCACAAATTCGCGATCGAGCCCTTCGGGCACCACGCCGTCAACACGGTCGATACGCACGACAGCCGAGTCCACGTGCGGCGCCGGCATAAAGCAACGCGGCGGCACCTCAAAGCGACCCGTCACCTGCGCATACAGGCCGAGCTTTGCCGTATAGCCGCCATAGGTCTTGTTGCCCGGCACTGCGGCAATGCGATCGGCAACCTCCTTTTGCACCATGACGACGGCGCGCTTGAGCGCCGGCATCGTCTGGAAAAATTGCAAAATGATCGTCGCCGCCACGTTATAGGGCAAGTTCGCGACAAATACCGTCGGCTCACCGCCCGCAGCCTGCTCAATCTGCTCCGGCGTCACCTTGAGCGCGTCGCCCATGATAAAGCGGAAGTTGGCATAGTCGGCGGCGTGAGCATCGAGCACCGGCTCGAGCTCGGGATCTGCCTCGATCGACGTGACGCACGCCGCCTCCTGCAGCAACGCAAGTGTCAACGTACCGCAACCCGGACCCACCTCGAGTACGCGCTCGTCACCTGCAAGCTCAGCGAGCTCACAGATGCGTTCGATCACATGGTTGTCGATCAGGAAGTTTTGGCCCAGGCGGTGCTTGGTCGCAAGGCCAAACTCCTCCAGCAGCTCCCTTGTTGCCGTGGGGTTTGCCAAAGGCGAAGTTGTCATAGTTGCCTCCTTAGCATGATGGCGGCGTCTTGAAACGAAAGGGCATGGACCGTTGCGGCCATGCCCTTACATCTAAACATCAAATTGCCGATATGGCGCTCGCGCGGTCTCTACGCCAGACGCGGGAACAGCGGATCGCCCTTCTCGACGGGCTGACCACCAGCAAGCAGGCCCCAAGTGCAAATGCCCTTGAGGTCGTCGCTCGCGGCCTCGCCCTCACAGGACAGGCGGCGCAGAGCCTCGGCAGAAGTCTGGGGCATGAGCGGCATCAGCAGGTGGGCGGCGATGCGGATGGCCTCGAGCAGGTTGTAGATCACAAATGCCAGCTCGTCAGCCTTGGCCTCGTCCTTGGCAAGCGCCCAGGGCTCGGAGTCCTCGATGTAGTGGTTGGCGGCGTGGATGAGCTCCATGACCTCATCCTTGGCTCCGCCGTAATCGAGCACGTCCATCTTGGCCATGTAGCGGTCGACCAGGCCATCGGCAATCTTTGCCAGCGGGTTATCGAACGCGTCGGCAGACGCCGGTTTAGCCGGGGCGCAGCCGTCAAAGTACTTTGCGCTCATGTTGAGCGAGCGCGAAATGAGGTTGCCCCAGCTGTTGGCCAGATCGGCGTTGTAGACCTGCTCCATGCGATCGAAACTGATGGCGCCGTCGGTGCCGGGGACCACGTCGGTCATAAAGTAATAGCGGTAGCCCTCGACGCCCAGCATGTCGATAACATCCTGCGGAGCGATGGCGTTGCCGCGGCTCTTGGACATCTTCTCGGCCTTGCCGGTCTCGGCATTGCGCACGGTCAGGAAGCCGTGGGCAAAGACGTGCTCGGGCAGGGCCTCGCCGATGGCCATGAGCATGGCGGGCCAAATGACGCAGTGGAAGCGAATGATGTCCTTACCCACAATATGGAACTGCGCGGGCCAGCGATAGGCCAGCTCGGCACGGGCCTCGTCGGTGTCGACACCGTAGCCGACGGCAGTCATATAGTTGAGCAGCGCATCGAACCACACGTAGGTCACGTGACCCTCGTCAAACGGGACCTGAATGCCCCAGTCAAAGCTCGTACGGCTCACGGAAAGGTCGTTAAGGCCGCCCTCGACAAAGCTACGTACCTCGTTCATGCGGAACGCAGGCTCGACAAAGTCGGGGTGCTCGTCATAGAGCTTGAGAAGCTTGTCCTGGAAGGCGGAAAGCTTAAAGAAGTAGGACTCCTCCTGCACGCGCTCAAGCGGACGGTGGCAGTCGGGGCATAGATGCTGGCCGACGCTGCCGTACTCCTCGTCGCCCTTCTGGACCTGCGTATCGGTGAAGTAGGTCTCGTCAGGCACGCAATACCAACCGTCGTAGCTGCCCTTATACAGGTAACCGGACTCCTTCATGCGCTCCCACAGATACTGCACGGCATGATGCTGGCGCGGCTCGGTGGTGCGGATGAAGTCGTCGTTGGAAATCTCGAGCTTGCTCCAAAGCTCCTTGAAGTGCGGGGCCTGGCTATCGGTCCACTCCTGCGGCGTCATGCCATGCTTGGCTGCGGCCTCGGCGACCTTCTCGCCGTGCTCGTCCATGCCGGTCAGGAACTTGACGTTATAGCCGGCGGAACGGCGATAGCGAGCCTGAACGTCGGCGATGATGGTGGAATAAGCCGTGCCCAGGTGCGGATCGGCGTTGACGTAGTAGATGGGCGTCGTGATAAAGAACGAAGGCTTGCTTTGATCCATGGGGTTTGTCCTCCAGAAAAACGTTGCATACAGAGGATGATTCTAGCGCAAGGGCTGGATATCCTCCATCTATTGCATATCGAGCACCATGGCATAGACATCGCGCTTGCGGCGCGAATACTTCTGAGACAGGCGCTTGGCCACCGCAGACGCGGGCTCCCCCTCCTCGAGCGCGGCGCGGATATCCTCGCGCAGGGCCTCGTCGGGATCCGCTACCGCAGCGCCAACCGGCGCGATGCCGGCCTCCTCATCCTCGCTCGGCGGCGCGATGACCAGCGCAATCTCGCCCTTTACCTCGCCGCGAGCACGCAGCTCCTCGGCAAGCTGGTCAGCGGGCCCGCGCAAGACCTCCTCGTGCAGCTTGGTGAGTTCGCGGCAGACGGCAACCTCACGCTGGGGAAAGACCTCCGCCACGGCCTCGAGCGTCGCCACGATGCGATGTGGAGACTCGTAGAAGATGAGTGCGCCGGGCACCACGGCAAGGCGCTGCAAACGGCGCACACGGTCGCCGTGCTTTCGGCCCAAAAAGCCCTCGAAGAAAAAATGCTCGCAGGGAATGCCGGACGAAACAAGCGCCGTGACGCAAGCAGAGGGCCCGGGAATAACTTCGACGGGCAAATCGGCCTCACGCGCCGCCTCGACCAGCGCCTGGCCGGGATCGGACACGCTCGGCATGCCGGCGTCCGAGGCAAAGGCGAGGGTCTCCCCCGCCAGCAGACGGTCGACCAGGCCGGCAGCGCGGCTAGCGATCACATTCTCGTCGCAACGGACAAGCGGCTTGGAAATGCCCAGGTGCATCAGCAGCTTTGACGTCACACGCGTGTCTTCGCAGCAGATGACATCGGCAGCGGCAAAGGCCTCGCCAACGCGCGGGGACAGGTCACCCAGGTTGCCGATGGGCGTGCCGACCACATAGAGTTTGCCCGTATGGGCGCTGTTTTGCGTCATATCAACCTATTCAATCATGCCGCGCTCGAGCGTACCGAGCGCCGCGCGGGCGTCCCATGCTGCAATGCGCTTCTCGGTCTTCCACGTTTGAAAGAACCAACCGGCAGCCGGCGCAAACGAAGCCAGCTGGTTGGCGATAAACACGCGCTCGTAGGCATTGCGGCCCTCGGGCGTAACCGACGAGTTGGCAAAGATCGCCGCGCCCGACCATTCGCCCACCAGCACGGGGAACCCAGTCGAAATCGCTTCTTTAAGCTCGCGCTTGTTACGCGAAATCGCCGTCGTCAGCCCGCGAGGGCTCGTGATGTCGAGCGCATACTCGTCGCGGTAATGGTACAGGTGAAGGTCCATGTAGACGTTCTTGTACTTGGCGCCGCGCATAAAATGCTTCCACTCGCTGGGATGCCCCGACGACGAGAAGACGACGATCTTATCCTCGGGCATATACGAACGGACGAGCTCGTAGGCATCGCGATAGAAATTGCGCAGGTAGTGAGCGGGAATGCCATCCGTCATGGTGAAGAGGCTCTTGCGAACGCTCATCTGCGGCGTGTCCAGCAGCTCAATGCCCAGCAGGCTCTCGGCCTCGCCATAGCGATCGGCCAAGCGCTCGAGCACGTCGAGTGCGACATGGCGGCCGTTAGTGGACGAATGCCACTCGGCAACAGCCTCCGGCGTGGTGGGCGAATCGTTGGAATCGCCCTGGCCACCGGGCACAGTTGCCAGATCGAGCAGCACGCGGATGTCGTACTTGGCAGCCCACTCAATCGCGCGGTCGATGTAATCGACAACCGATATGTAGGAGGCATCGGACTCCTGTGAGCCAAAGGCATACCAAGGCACCGGCAGACGCACGGCATTGAGACCGATCTGCGCCATGCGACGAAAATCGTCCTCGCTCACAAACGTCTCGTAATGGCGGCGCATGCGCTCGTTATAGGCGGCGGTACCCATGGCCTCCTGTAGCTCGGCCGCGTTGGATGCACCGGTCGCCGCGTACAGCGACGGGGTCACCCAAGGCTCGGGAATAAACCAGCCAGAGAGATTAACGCCGAGTATCCTCTCCATCACTGCCCCCTTCGGATCATGCAGGTCGAACCCGCATCGTATTGCATAGGATAAGTATCGTTTTGAGTATACCCGCGTGTGCGGACAGGCGACCGAACGGTCTGTAAAGTGACGCGAAAGTGGGAGGAATGTCTGGGGCGGGCGGGCTCGGAATGGTGCGACGAGGTGTGTACGCGCGCCGGAGGCAGGCACCGGAAAGTGTGTCCCGTTCTGAGCCCTTATTCTGGGACGCAGTTTCCGCAGAACCCTACATAAAAGAAAAGGACCCCTTTGCAGAGGTCCTAGTCAATTCAAGGTGGCGGGGAAGGGAATCGAACCCCTGACACGAGGATTTTCAGTCCTCTGCTCTACCAACTGAGCTACCCAGCCATTTGAGGTGTGCCTTGTTTCAAGGCTTGATTAGTATAACCAAGGACGCGTTCCGGTCAACCGAGAATTTCAAAAAAGTTTTTGAGCACAGCCTCGGTTCTATAAATCGGCACGTCAGAGGCATCAGCCGGCAGCAAGAAGTTTTTCGCTCAGAGCCGCACGGGCAAACTCACTTGGCGTCATCCCCTCGGCAGCCGCCCGTCGACGAATGGCCTCCTTCATTCCCAGAGGAATCTTGACCGACAGCGTTGCCGTCCCCTCACCTGAGAGTGGGGGCCGTCCATGCACGATCCCACCAACGGTGTGTTCGCCATCCGGAAACTCTCCGCGCTCGTACGACTCGCACCACGCGTCAATCGTTTCATCCGTTACAACCTGACCATTAGCGGCCGTATACGTCTTGCCCATCATCGACCCCTTTGCCGAGCCCGTTCAATCTCCTGCCAAAATTTCTTCTGGACTGGAGACAAGGCATGAATGATAAGCCACCCACGGACAAGCTCGACCGCGACAAGCTCCACGCTTCGTCCGTCTGGGAGCCATCCAATCGCAAGCCATCTCGGCGGCTCGTCCTTCGACTCGCGACGAATGCACTCAGTAACCGCAAGCCAAACGCTAAGCACCTGCTTTTCTGTCAGGTGCTTTTTAGCGTTGGGATGGATCTCAACATCCATGCATCTTCTCCTCCATCTTACCCAATTTCGTATGACGAAAGTCCGCTGTCGCCAATTCTTAAGCCGGCACGCGTTGGAGAGCAGGGGTCGAAACAATGATTGAAGAGCGCTCTAGTGCGGCCCAGGCGCCGGGGCAGGAGCACATACGCCAGGGACATACGTTTTCGTAGCGCGCGAGGATATTGCCGTCGCGATCGATGAAGGCGATGTCGATGGGATAGGCCATAAAACACGTATGGACCGAAGAGCAGCGTGGAAACGCCATGACAAGCGGCAGGCCGTTGGCGGCAACCGGACACCGTCCCAGCATGCCGCGCAGGCGCACGACAAACGACTCCGCCACCGCAAACTCGGCCGGCGTCCAACCCAGCCTGTTGAGTGCCCGCGCGTAGGCGATGTAGGACGAGACCGCGGTCACATGACCACCCCCGGACGCCATGGATCGACCGTCACCGCGCGCTCGTGCGACAACGTTGTCGGCGCCCCCAGCGGAACGCCAGCGATGCTGAGAGAAGTCGGCCACGGCTCATAGTGCATGGTGCAGGTGTAGGTCCTAAACGTACCGGATAGGGAGAGCAGACCACCATCCGATGCCTCCGCGCCTTGCTCGCTCGACACTTCGATCTGCAAGTCATAGCCTTCCATGGCATTCAGAATTTGAGTCTGGACCGTCGCCGAGGCATCGACAGAGCTTTCGTCGCCCTCCCCCTCCGACGCCACGGCGTGCGCCAACACGATGTCGGGCACCACGCGGTCGAAGCGCGCGACAGCGCTGGCAAAGATCATGACGTTGTACACGATGAGTGCCAGCACCAGCAAAACGGGCGTAACCACTGCCATCTCCACCGTCGCTTGGGCGCGCTCCTCGCGCAGACGCATGCGGATACTCATTACGACCCACCGCCCAGAGCGCCAACCAGCGTGGCGACATCGACGGTGAGCGGGATGGAGCCGCCGCCGGGCAGAGGAATCTCCGCAAGCGTGAACACCGTACCGCTAATGGTGCGTTCGACTTGATATTCCAACGCCTCGCAAAGCGCCTTGGGATCGGTCACGCCCAACGGAATACCTCGCAGCTTGTCTTGCGCTTGAGAGAGACCAGCAATGTCAGACCCCGGACTCTTAATGACGTTGGCGGAATCGGTCAGCACCGGCTTTCGCAGGCGCAAGTCGCACGGTTCCAAACCCAGCGCCGCCACGGATGCCGAAACGGTATCGCCGAGCCACGATGCAATGGAGCCCAACGCGCCGCTGCCCCCTCCTAGGCCTTCAATCATCTCGTCCATAAGTTCGTCGGCCGAACCTTGGATATCACCGTATCCTACGAGCAGCCGTCCCCAAACATCCATGACGCCGTCGAGCACGCCGGCAACGCCGCCCGAGCGTTCCTTCAATGTCGAGAAAAATCGCGAAAGCACGTTGTTTTGCGCCGTCGCCTCATCGGGCGCCAGCACCGCGGCAGAGATGGCACCGCGATCGCCAAGCCTGACTGCCGTGTTAAACGAAGAGTTGAGCTCATCGGGGCTCGAGATGGCACCCGAAACCGCAAAGGCAACCACGCCGTTGCGACCGGGCGGAGCGATACGCGGACGCTCGCCCGAAAGCGCTTTAATGGCCTGGTCAAACGCATTGCCCGCACGGTCGGCTTCGTCCTCGGTCTGACGCTCGAGCTCGAGCTCCTTGTTGCGACAGTCGACGTAGTCCTCCAGGGCGTCTTTAAACTTGTCAAAGTGATACTCGAAGCCGTTTTCGATAGAGGTTGAAGGCGCCGCAACAGCACCAAGCGACAAAACGCCAAAATGGCATTTGCTGCATTTATCCTGTCCATCGTAATCGGCAACCGAAGCAAATCCGCTCGACGTCCCTTTCTTATAGTTAGGGCAGGTCGTCCCGTAATGCAGATACGCCTTGTCATCGTTCACGCTAGTCGGCCACACCGCATCGGTATAGAGTTCCGTCGCCCGAACCTCATCAGAGTTGCGCGGCAGCAGCGGAATATAGGAGGAAACCCTGTCTCCGTTCTCGGTTATATGTGCCCGATCGACCTCCGCGCTCGCATAGGTATAAAACGCCTTACGCGCCGCAGACTCTGCCTTCATCTCGACACTCGAGCCGCGGGGCTTCTCATTTGTCAGACGCCAATGGTAGTAGTCCTTCGCGCGATCAAGGGCAACTTGGGGCTCCCACGTAACACTCGATGAGTAATGCGGATTTTGAACACCGGAGAGATCCGTTAGGCTTTTCGCACGCTCCCACATGCAAGAACAGCTGCCGACCGAGCCCTTGTCAGACCCACCACAATCCGCCAGCCAAGCACGCTCTTTAGCCTTCGCCGTGTCCTCAGAAGCCTTCCGCAGCTCCTCGGCCGCACACTCTAAATCATCTGATGTGTCTTTAATGGCATCGGTCGAGATCTCGGACCCCTCGAGCGCAGCGAAGTCAGACTCGGATGTCCTGGGCACGGCAAGCGCCGTACCGGTATAGGTCACACTATCGGTATCCTGCGCCGACACCGCCTGCGTGGCACGCGCGGCGATCAGATACGGCAGAGCCGTCTCGATTTTCTGTAAGCCTTCCGATGCGCTTTTGGCAAACTTGTTGCGCGTTTTAATGATCTCAATCCCGGTGTCGACCATATTGCCGGCAACCGGCTCGGCACCCGGGATGAGGATGGCGACCAGGCCTGTCCCGATCGTGGCAAACCCCGCCAGCCCCAGACTCAAGATGCTCGCATCAACCACCGTGGCAGCCGTGTGATAGGACGACACTACGTTGGCACCCGCCAGCGCGCCGCTATCAGCCGCCACCTGGGTATCCCCGGCACGCGACATGCTCCATATTGCCGCGGTCGACGAAAACAACAATGTGAGCACCACTAGGATGACCACGGCAGAAGAAAGCGTGGTATAGGCGCCGTCTTCGATAAACAGATCGACACCGGCTCGACCCATAAAGCCGCCTCGCTTGCGATGGCAGCTCGGACGGTGCGTCAAAACGCGTCTAGACCAGAAACACTTAATCCCATGCAGCAATCCACGAATCATAATCTCCCTCCAGCCATTCGGGACGCGATTGATACGAGACATCGACCTTGAGCTCAACGTAGCCGCCCTCGGCGGTACCACCCATAGCCTGCGCAAACGCACCGATTACAGGCAACGGCTTGACCTCGCCGGAAACGGACACGGACGAGACGCCACCCGCACCGGCCCGGCCAAGCTCGATATCCCACGACAACGGCCCGCCGGCATGAAAGATCGAAACGTTGGGCACTGCGGCAAGTCGGCGGCGGGTGAACTCCTTAAGATCGTCGTCCTCCGCCGTCGTCGTGGTCATGAGCCGCGCGGTCTCGGCGGCGGCAGACTCCATGACCGCGCGCGTATAGAGCAGGCACACCGGTTGCAGCGCGAGAAGGATGAGTGTCAGAAACGTCGGCAGCAAAAAAGCGGCCTCGACCGTAGACTGCGCCCGATCCTCGCGCGCGGCATCAATACAACGCGATGTCCTTAGCGGCCGCAGCGGCGTCGATAACCGACGTCGAGGCAACGCCATGGGATGCCGCCCGCTCAACCAGCGCCGCCAAGCGCCCATCGGTGCCGGCACGCCAAAGTCCCGCGATCGCCAGCACGATCGATAACAGCGCCACCGTGACGATGGCGTATTCGACCGTCGCCTGGGCAGATTCCTCACGCAGGACATCATGCATTTCACGATCCCTCCTTTGAGTCCGTTGCCTGCGGGCTCAGGCGCACGGCGCGCAGACGACACGAAGCATCGCCAGCATCCGCGGCAATTGTCACCATATCGACCCAGCCGCGTCCGTCGCGCACGATGGCGCCCCACACGTTTCCCTTGATGTCGAGATAGCCGCTCAGAGCAAGTTGCGCCGTGGGTACCTCGCGATAGGCACGCAGCATATCCGCCGCCGCTTCGGTCATCGGTCGGTCCTCGGACCATGCAAGCCGGACCGCAATCGCGTTGCCCTCAGGCGAATCCGTCGCAGTGCCAGACCGCTTGTCGAGCGCCCGCAGAAAGGTTTGCGCCGTGACAGCGACATCCGAATCGTCCGCATCTCGCATCTCATCTTTTTGAGACGCCACCGCCGAATCTGAGCCCAAATCGGAGGCGGTCCCAGGACGCTGCTGCCGCGGGGCGTTAAGCCCCCAAAGCACCGCCGCTATCGCCACGGTCAGGCAAGCAAACACCAGCAGCATCCCGATGGGGCGCTCGCCCTCTACAGGCTGTTGATGCCCTCGCTGATCGCATCCCATAGCTCTTTAACCTTGCCTTTAAATGCAACGATGGCAATAATCGCGATCACCACAAGTACGCCCACTAAAATGGCGTACTCGGTGGTACCCTGCGCGCTCTCCTCCTGCAACAGCTCCTTGGCATGCTGGCGAGCGCGGATCGCCCGGCAAAAAGCCCAGTTCCAAGCCTTGTCAGCAACTTCGACCATCGTGTTCATGTATTCCTCCCTACATCATCCCGCCTGCTCCCAGCAGCGGGCCCAATATGGACAGAAGCAACGCCGGCAAGATGAGCGTGCCGGTGGGAATCAGCAGCTTGACGGGTGCACGCTCGATCTCGCGCTCGACCGCGGCGCGATGAGCCGCACGGATCTCGCGACTTTGAGCGGCCAGCGTCTCGGCAAGTGGGGCACCCAGGGCGAGCGCCTGCCCCACCGTGATGGCAAAGGTCTCGAGCGCTCGCACGTCCAGGTCGCGCGCGGCGGCCAACAACTCGTCCTCACGCGTGCCCACGCCCACCTGCCACGCCATGCAGGCGCGCTCAAGGCGAAGAGCCAGCACTGACCGGCGGTTGGCGCAGAAAATCTCAAGCGCCGCATCAAACGAAAGACCGGCCGAAAGACCCAAGCGCACAACATCGATCATCTCGGACACTTCGCCGAGCGACACTCGCGCCGGGCCGCCCGCTCCAACCGCGCCCTTCACTCGCGCGGTCAGAGCATCGACCACCGAGCGACCCGCGGCAGCGACCAGCACCGCCTCGCGCTTGCAGGCCCCTGCGATCTTGCGTGCATCCGCCCGATCCAAACCCGTCGCGACAAATACACTCAGGGCGCACAGGCAAGCCGCAACTGCAACCGGGGCGCTCATAGCTCCACCCGCATAATGCGCCGGATAACCACCAGGGCAACGGCGTTGAGGGCAAGACCCAGCACCACAGCGCCCGCGCCGGCAGGCGTCGCAAGACCGCGACGAAAATCTGCCGAAAGCAGCGCCAACACCGCGCACATGCCCGCCGGCATCGCCGCGACCATATGCGCAGACATGCGAGCCTGCGACGTCTTAACATCCAGGCGGCGCTTGAGCTCAATGCGCTCCCCCACCATGCTCGACGCCTCGGACAGTAAGTCGGCAAGCGGAGCGCCGGTGCGCTGAGACACCTTAAGCGCCAAGGTCACAAGCGAAAGACCGGGGGCGTCGATACGCACGAGCAAGTCATCGAGCGCGTCGGTCGCCGAGATGCCGCAATCGATCGCCGCCGCCACCCGCAAAAACTCGTTATGCACTGGCTCTTGCGCATGAGCGCCCACAAAGCGCATGCCCTGGGCCAGCGAATGTCCCGAGGCAAGCGACATGGAAAGTGCGGTAAACGCCTCGGGCATTGCCTCTTCTGCATCGTGTTGCTCGCGCCGGCTCTCAAAGCCATCCCGAGCGGCACCAACGGCAAACGGAGCAACAAGTCCCAAGGCAAATCCGAGGGGCGATAACGACACCATCGTTAGTAAAACGCAGCAGACACCGCTCGATAGCAGCAGAAACGCCAAACATCCCGAAGCATCCTCGATCACGAGGCCAAGGCGATGCGCCGGAGCCAGCGATGCCCACGAACGGGCGATCTTTTTCAGCAGATCGTTTTTCACCAGCTCACGCGGCAGCTTCTCTGCCACCGTCTCGAGCGCCTGACGTGCCAGCTCCGCCGGCGGTACCTGCGGCACACGAGGTTCCGCCCCGCACGCCGTCGCGACAGAAAGCCCTGCCAAGCCCCCTACGACGAGGGGCACAGCGATCTCCATTCGTCCACCTCCTCTTGTGTGAGCGTCCCCGACCGCAGGCCTTCTGCGATAAACGGCGGCTCGCGGTCAAGCGTCCAGGTGCGCTCGGCGGCATCGAACGTCACATAGCGCTCGAGCTCTACGCCGCCCGATGCGGCGCGTCGCACCCCCGAATACGAGGAGACGAAGCGCCTGCCATCGGCGTGGCGCTCGGACATCACGATACCGTCGAGCGCCATGGCAATCTGCTCCTCGATGAGCTCACTCGGCAGGTCGATGCCATAACGTGCAAGCAACGTCAGACGCACCACGGTCTCCTGTTCTGAACCCGCATGAAGTGTGGTGAGCGACCCGTCGTGGCCCGTGTTCATGGCCTGCAACATGTCGCAGCACTCGGCACCGCGCACCTCGCCCACCACGATGCGGTCGGGGCGCATGCGCAGGGCATTAGTTACCAGGTCGCGGATCGTCACCGCGCCTTCACCCTCAATTGAAGCCTCGCGCGCCTCTAGGCGCACCACGTGCGGATGATGCGCAAACTTGAGCTCGGCAGAGTCCTCGATCGTCACGATGCGCTCGCCGGTGGAAATCTCACATGACAACGCGTTGAGCAGGGTGGTCTTACCAGATCCCGTGCCTCCCGCAACCGCCAGGTCCTGTCGCAGCGACACCGCGCACGACAGCAGCTGCGCATACCAAAGCGGCAGCGACCCCAGCCCCACAAGCTCGTCCAGCGAGCAGATACGGTCCGAGAACTTTCGGATGGTGAGAATCGGTCCGTCAATCGCCACAGGCGGAATCACCGCGTTGACGCGATAGCCCGTTTTGAGGCGGGCGTTGACGATGGGGCTGCGCTCGTCGATACGGCGGCCAAGTGGCGAGATGATGCGGTCGATAAGCACACGGATCTGTTCATCATCCTCAAACGCATGCTCGATGGGGTACAAGACGCCGCCGCGTTCAAAGAAAGCCGAGCGGCAGCCGTTGATCATGATCTCGGTAACGGTGTCGTCCTCGATGAGCGGCTGCAACGGCCCCAAGCCCACCACGTCATCCAAAATCTCGTCGATGATGGTTTCGCGCTCGGGCGTCGCGAGATCGGTCGGCTCCTCAACATTGAGCGCCGCCTCCACCGCAGGACGCAATTCCGAGCGGGCAAGTGCCGGGTCGATATAGGCGCTGATACGCGCCACTTCGTCGTAACCCATGCGGTCCATCACGGCGCGCTTGGTGCGTCGTTTCACCGCGCGGCGACGCCCCGCATCTACAGGCGCTGCCGCCGCTGCAGCGCCGGCAGCCTTAATCCTCGTTTGCAGGCTCATCGCTGATCACCCTCGCGCAACCAGGGAAGGCGGATACGCGGGCGTTCGGTACGCGTTGCACGGTCGGCGACCATATCGCCCCAAGGGCCGACGGCGCACCCCAGTTCCACGAGCATCTCGCGCGTGGCCTCGCGCATGCTAGTCGCAAAAGCACTGGTCTGCCCCACCGCCTCGTCAGCGCGTCCAAACGCCATGAGCGCGGCGAGATCCTGCCCGCCATCGGCGATACGAATCTTGGAGCTCAACGCACAGGCAATCTCAAAGCGCATGGCGACGTCCTCGTCTGCCCCGCGCGCACCGAACCGGTTGAACACGGCGCTCATGCGCGTGCGCGGCACACCTACTCGACTTGCCAGTTCGATGACGCGCGACGCCGATGTCGCGGACGACACCGCCGCATCGCCAACGACCAGGCAACGGTCGCTCGCCGCCACCGCAGCCGCCACGGCGTCGCCCCAAAAGACCGAGGTATCGATAAAGACCACGTCGGATTCGCGACGCAGAACATCAAGCAGTAGCTCCACCGGACGCGCCATGAGCTCAGCTTGCTCGGGCGCCGCGACGGGACCCCAGAGCGTAACGCCCGGCGCCACGCGCATCGATGTGGCTACGATATCCGGCTCGGTGAGCGTGCCCGCCGCCGACGGCTCGATAAGTGCCGCCATATCGCGCGGAGCATCGACGCCTAACAAGTCGTAAAGGTTTCCAAACATCAGGTCCAGGTCGAGCACGGCGGCACGCAAGCCCAACAGCGACGATGTGTGTGCCATGGTGGCAACGATCGTCGACTTGCCGCAACCGCCCGAACCCGAAATAGCGCAGATGACCGGAGCTCGATGCGGCGGAGCGGCAGCGTCTGCCGGCGGCATCGGAGGCGGCGGGGCGGGCGTCGGTGGCAGCGCCCCCGTCTCCCCCGCCGCAACCACACGCTGCGTCCAAGCCGGCATGGCAGCTTGTTCGGTCTGCGAGGCAGGCTCGTTCTGCGCAATCTGCTCATGCTGCATTAGCGACAACTCGCCGCACCCGGCAAAGCCCTCAACTTCGTCGAGTTCATCCACCAGATTCACGCCGTGCACGTATCCCATATCTACAGCCGGGGAGTCGCCAGCATGCTGCGCCGGCCCTCCAGCGTCATCGCATACAAGGGGGTTCCGGGGGCGCCGACCATGCTCGGCTTCCGCTTTTCCATAATCATCAACACGCGGGCCTCTTGTAGCGCGAGGCGCCCCGGGTTCCCTATCAACAAAAGCATCGGGCTCAATCGTCATGCGCCGATCGGAATCAACCGCTCCCTCGCCCGCGCGCCCGTTGCCGCATATACTGTGTGCAGCGATGACCTCGGTCGCCCCCGCGCGAAACAGCCCCTCGATATCCGACGGATCGAGCGCTTCTATCAACACGACCACGCGACTCACGCGGCCTTCGGCCGTCAGGCGCGCAACAGTCTTGCGCACATCTTTGGTATCAAACAGAGACGCCGCGATGATGGCAGCCCCGCGGCGCGACGGAAACGCCCGCGCCATGGAAACCAGCCCGTCCAGGTCACCCACGCGAAGCACCTGTGCACCCGCATCACGGCCCTCGACTTCCCGCTGCAACAGCCCGTAATCGCCGCACGCGCAGCACGCAAGCCAGATCGCCTTCATCACTCGTCGCCTCCGCTCTTTTTGCCGCGCGCCGTGGCGGGAATCGTCAAGCTGACCGTTCCCTTGCCCGAGGCTCCCAGCAGTTCCTTGACGTCTTCGGGGTCAGCCGCCAGCGTCACCCATTCGATCTTGCCCTCGCGCGTGGCACCGGAATCCTCACTGGTATCGATCACGTGCGCGCCGCACAGCCGATCGGTCACGCCGTCCTTTTGCACGTACACGTCCACGTAGCTGCCCACGCCCGTGGCACCGCCGACCGAGTGCTCGGCATCGACCGCCACCGAAACGGCAACCTTGCCCTTAGGCACCTCGAGCTTGCGGCTCTCGGCCTTGGTGTAGACATTGCAGATCACGGCGTTTTTGGGAATACGCGAAGTCGTCACGTCGCCGCGCACCTGGCGCAGCTCGGTCGCCGCGTCACGCGGCAGCAGACTCGTCAGCCATTCCTGGGTTATGACATTGGTCTCATCGAGGGTCTCACCCACATCGATATCGCGCGCCGCGACGCATACCTCGACGCGATCGCCACCGTACTTGGCCAAGGTCTCAGCCTGGACCTGTTCGGCTTGCGAGCGGATCGACGAGCCGTAAACCATGCAGAGCAGAGCAGCGAGCACGCCCGCGACCAGACTGATGGCGATGCGCTTGCTCTTGTTCACGGCCGCTCCTCTCATGGCAGTGCCGGGCGAATGCCCGTACCACCATTGTCTGGGCGGCCAGAGTGCAAAGCGGCGCAATCGCAATCTTGGTTTTCGATGTCAAACCAATCGCTGACCAAAAGCTGACCAGCCCGTCAAGCTCGTGGCAAGGTTTTGGTCAGCACGTCAGCAAACTGCATGTTTCGAGGCTTTTCCGCAGCAAAAAAGCCGTCTCCCGAACAGTTGGGAGACGGCTGTCATAGGAAAAATCAATTACAGATGGACATCGGGATCGAGCATTTGAGCGCTCACGCGCATGGATGACGCCAGATTTTGGAAAGTTTCCAGACGCAGGCTGTCGATCTGCCCGGCGTCCTCGGCCTCGCGAACGGCGCAACCCGGTTCGTGGGTATGCGTGCAGTCGCCAAACCGGCACGCACGCGATGCCTCGACAATCTCGGGGAAGGCGCGTGCCAGACCCCGCTCGTGACCCACGAGCGGCAAACTGCGCAGACCCGGGGCATCGGCGATCACGCCGGCGTCGCCCGGCAGCGCCACCATCACGCGCGCGACGGTAGTGTGACGGCCCTGGTCGTCGCGTTCGCGCACACCGCCGGTCGCCAACGTATCGTGGCCCAGCAGTGCATTGAGCAGCGTCGACTTGCCGGCACCCGACTCGCCCAGAATCATGGCGCAGCTCCCGGCAGGCACGCAGGCACGGACCTCGTCCAGACCGCGGCCCTCGGCAGAAGACGTCAAGATCACGCACACGTCCGGACCCACCAGACGGCGCACGCGGTCCAGATCGCGCTCGAGCTCCCCGGCATCGCAGCGGTCAGCCTTGGTGAGCACCACCACCGGCTCGGCATCGCAGTCGAGCGCCAACACCAGCGAGCGCGCCACACGGTCGAGCAGCACCTCGCCGGCACCGAGCGCCTGCACGATTAGCACGCTATCCACGTTGGAGCAGAGCACCTGGCGCTCTCCGCGGGCACGGCCGCGCCAACGCTCAAAGCTCGTACGGCGCGGCAGTACGCATTCAATCACGCCCATATCGTGCCCGGGAGCGCGGCGCACCGCCACACGATCGCCCACGGCAGGCAGCAGGACCTCGTCCCCACCGCGCGACTTGGCAAATCCCACGGCATGCTCGGCGCGGAAGGTATCGTCGGCAGTCGCCACCAGCGGAAACCCACGATCCAAGCGCACCACGGCGCCAAGCTGCATCTGCTCGGGCTCCTCGGCATGTGCGCAGAAATCATCAAAGGCAGCCTGCTGAGCTTCATCGACCGGCAGGTCATCGAACGCCGGAACGTCCTGCAGCGCGTCGAGTCCCGGCACGCTCGCCAGCAGCTCCTCGGCAGACGCGGGAGCCTCGGTCGCGAGCTTCCGACGACGATCGCGCTTAGCCCGCGCCCCCGTCGTCTTTTTCTTCGCTTTAGCCTTAGCCTTGCCCACAAGCGCCTCCCAGCACCATAAATCAAAACTGAGCAGGTATTTTCCCACAAAAAAGAGTCGGCCGAGCAAATGCTCGACCGACTCACACACTTTCCCTCAGCCTTTATCATCCACACGGGAGAAAAGTCAGCAACGTCACCGCAGGGCCCGCCCGCCGAGAGGGGTTTCCAAAGGGCACATCCCGCAGCCGCAACGCGGCGAGGACGTACCCGTGGAAACCCCGCAGGCGGGCGGGCCCGGACAGGTACGTTACTCTTTCTCCACCGCGCGCATGATCGCCTTGTAGATCTCCATCAGCGGGATGATCAGGAAGGCCAGGCCCAGGGCAGCAACAACGCCCTTGAGCTCAAGCGTCACGGGGCCAAAGAACATCTCGGCAAGCGTCGGCTGCACGGTTACGATCACCGTCAGCACCAGCGCCAGCGCGGCGGAAGCCCACAGCCACTTGTTTTGCTTCTTCATGGTGAACAGCGACGCACGACGGCTGCGCATATTGAAGCAGTGGAAAATTTCGACCATGTTGAGCGTGATGAACGCCATCATCACGCCTTCCTCGTCGGCATTGCCGGCGATCATATCGGCGATGTGGATGTAGCCCATGTCAAAGTACACGCCCACAAAGAAGCTCGCCAGCACCAGCGCGGTGATGATTAGGCCCTGGACCACGCAGTCCAGACCCATATGTCCGGCAAAGACACCGTCCTTGGCGTTGCGTGGCTTACGCTTCATGATGTCGCCCTCGGCATCCTCCATGCCCAGCGCGAGCGCGGGGAAGCAGTCAGTGACCAGGTTCACCCACAGCAGCTGCACCGGCTGGAAGATGGTAAAGCCGATGAGCGTGGCGGTAAACACCGAGAACACCTCGGCAAGGTTGGCCGAAAGCAGGAACTGGATGACCTTGCGGATGTTGTCGTAGATGCGACGACCCTCTTCGCAGGCGCCGATGATGGTAGCGAAGTTGTCATCGGCAAGTACCATGTCGGCGACGTTCTTGGTGACATCGGTACCGGTGATGCCCATGCCCACGCCGATGTCGGCGCGCTTGATGGACGGAGCGTCGTTGACGCCGTCGCCCGTCATGGCCACGATCTGGTCGCGCGACTTCCAAGCCTCGACGATGCGGGTCTTGTGCTCGGGCTGGACGCGGGCGTACACGCCGTAATCCTCGATGTGCGCGTCGAGCTCCTCGTCGCTCATGCGATCGAGGTCGGCACCGGTGATGGCCTGGCTGCGATCGGCGACGATGCCCAGCTGCTTGGCGATGGCCACGGCGGTGTCGATGTGGTCGCCCGTGATCATGACGGTGCGGATACCGGCGTCGTGCGCCTCGCGGATGGCGTCGGCGACCTCGGGGCGGACCGGGTCAATCATGCCGGACAGGCCGCAGAAGACCAGGTCGTGCTCGAGCGCGGCGGGGCTGCAGTCGGCCGGGACCTCGGTGTAGGTGCGGCTTGCCAGCGCCAGCACGCGCAGGGCCTCGTCGGCCATGGCCTTGTTGGCGGCCACGAGCTCGGCACGACGCCCCTCGGTCAGGGGGACAACCTTATCGCCCTCGTAGATATGGGTACACAGGCCGATCACCACGTCGGGCGCGCCCTTGGTGTACTGCTCGTACTCGCCGTCAAGGGTCTCGACGACCACGGACATCATCTTGCGGCCGGAGTCGAACGGGGCCTCGCCCACACGCGGGTGCTCGGCGGTCAGGCCAGTAAGACCAGCCTTGCCGGCATCGTTGACGAGCGCGCACTCGGTCGGCTCGCCCACGGCCTCGCCCAGCTCCTCGTCCCACTGAGCATCGGAGCACAGCGCCATACCTGCCAGGAACTTCTCCTTAGGCGCAGCGAGCTCGTGCTTGACGACGGTCATCTTGTTCTGGGTGAGGGTACCGGTCTTGTCGGAGCAGATGGTCTGTGTGCAGCCAAGGGTCTCGACGGCGGAAAGCTTACGGATAATCGCTTGGCGCTTGGCCATTTTGGTCACGCCGAGCGAAAGCACGATAGTCACGACGGCAACCAGGCCCTCGGGGATGGCGGCGACGGCAAGCGAGACAGCGACCATAAAGGTGTCGAGCAGCGCGGTCGGATCGGTGAGAACGTTGCCCACGCCGTGGCGGATGATGTCGACGCCAAAAATGACGACGCAAATGACGATAACCATGATGGTGAGGATGCGGCTGAGCTCGGCAAGCTTCACCTGCAGCGGCGTGAGCTCTTCCTTGGCCTCGGCCAGGGCGCCGGCGATCTTACCCATCTCGGTGTTCATGCCGGTGCCGACCACGACGGCGCGGCCGCGGCCGTATACCACGGTGGAACCCATGTAGCACATGTTCTTGCGGTCGCCGAGCGGCACGTCGTCGGTACCGGCGGCGAGCTCGATCACGTTGGCATGCTTCTCGACGGGCACGGACTCGCCGGTAAGGGCGGCCTCCTCGATCTTCATCGTGGCGCTCTCGAGCACGCGGCAGTCGGCCGGGACGGAGTCGCCCGCCTCGAGCATGATCACGTCACCGGGCACGAGCTCGGCGCTCGGCAGGTGCACGAGCTTGCCGTCGCGTAGCACCTTGGACTGCGCCGCACTCATCTCCTGCAGGGCCTCGAGGGCCTCCTCGCTCTTGGCTTCCTGGACCACGCCCAGCACCGAGTTGACGATAACGACGAACATGATGATGGCAACATCGGCAAAGTCGGGCTCGCCCTTGACCATGCCCGTGAGCGCACTGATGACGGCGGCAACGATCAGCATGATGACCATAGGGTCAGCCATCTGTTCAAAGAAACGCTTCCACAGCGGCGTCTTCTCAGCTTCCTCGAGCTTGTTAGGGCCTGTCTTGGCGAGGCGCGAAGACGCCTCGTCGTTGCTCAGGCCGAGGTTCTCATCGACACCTTGGTCGCTGAGCACCTCCGCCGCGGCGGACAGGTATTCCTTTTGCATATAGAGTCCCCTCCTGGGATTCGGGCCACTCAGCAGATTGATGCCCGATCATAATTCCCAGGAGAAGGGCAAGGGCTCATCAAGGCTGCCGTGCTGAGCGGCAGTTGATAGTGGGGCTATGGTACCCCAAAGCGACGCGTCTAGCCAAAACAATCGGTTTGGAAATATGGTCCGCACGCAACGGTGCAGACCGTGTGATGCTCAACATTGGTAAAACGTTTTTTCTTCGGCACATCGCCAAACTGACATATCGCCCAGATAGCAGCGGTTGGAGTGGTTGGTAAAGATTTTTCATATACCGTTTTTCCCGCAAAAAATGAACTTCCATTTCGGCATACGGTCGATTTTTTGGGGTATTCGGTCGGCATTTCGTTATAATCATCTCGGTTTTATTTCTTATGGTTTATCTATCAGCGCAAGACGATGTCAGATGGAGGTCTGAATGTACAAGCGCACTAAGATTGTATGCACCATGGGTCCCGCCTGCGATAGCGACGAGACCATCCGCGAGATGATCAAGGCGGGCATGAACGTCGCCCGTTTTAACTTCTCGCACGGCTCCTACGACGAGCACCACGGTCGCATCGAGCGCGTCCGCCGTATTTCCAAGGAGCTCGGTCTGCCTGTCGGCATCCTGCTCGACACCAAGGGCCCCGAGGTCCGCACCGGCCTTCTGGTCGACGGCAAGAAGGTTGCCGTCAAGACCGGCGATAAGATCGTCGTCACCGCTCAGCCCACGTCCGAGGATTTCCACGGCACCGCTGAGCACATCTCCCTCGACTACCTGGCTCTGCCCTCCGAGGTCGAGAAGGGCTCCCTCATCCTGATCGATGACGGCCTGGTTGCCCTCGAGGTCGAGTCCGTCAGTGGCCAGGACATGACCTGCGTCGTTAAGAACGACGGCCTGATCGGCGAGCGCAAGGGCGTCAACATGCCCAACGTCAACATCTCGCTGCCCGCCATCACCGAGCGCGATCGTCAGGACATCCTCTTTGGCCTGACCGAGAACATCGACTACATCGCCGCTTCCTTCATCCGTGACGGCGAGTCCGTCCGCGGCATCCGCGAGCTTTGCCGCGAGAACGGCGGCGAGCACGTGACGATCTTCCCGAAGATCGAGTGCGCCTTGGGCGTCGAGAACTTCGACGAGATTCTCGAGGCTTCTGACGGCATCATGGTCGCCCGTGGCGACCTGGGCATCGAGATCAAGCCCGAGCTCGTTCCGCACATCCAGAAGGAGATCATCGCCAAGTGCAACGCGGCCTACAAGCCCGTCATCACCGCTACGCAGATGCTCGACTCCATGCAGCAGAACCCGCGCCCGACGCGCGCCGAGGTTGCCGACGTTGCTAACGCCATTTATGACGGCACCGACGCCGTCATGCTGTCCGGCGAGTCCGCTGCCGGTAAGTACCCGGTCGAGGCCGTTAAGATGCAGGCCAGCATTGCTCTCGAGACCGAGAAGTACCTCCCGGCCCACGCTCCGCTCGAGGTTCCGGCCGATGCTCACGGCACCCGCGTTGTCAACAACGTTGTGGGTATGTCCGCTGTGAACATGGCTACCACCGTTGGCGCCAAGTGCATCACCGTGCCGACGACCACCGGTCGTACCGCTCGCCTGATCTCGCACTTCCGTCCCAACATGCCGATCTGCGCGTTCTCCCGCCACGAGTGGGCCGTCCAGCAGATGATCATGTACTGGGGCGTTATCCCGCACCAGGCCGAGATTACCCAGGGCACCGTCAACGGCACGATCGTCAAGGCGATCGAGACCGCTAAGGAGCTCGGCTACGTCGAGGCTGGCGATTTGACCGTCGCTACCGCCGGCGATCCCCGCATGAGCGTCCAGCTCGAGGACAAGGTCTCCTCGACCAACGTCGCTTACGTCGCTCAGGTGCGTTAAGTCGTACTTGCAAGCATGTTTGCATTGCAAAGGGCCCGGAAGGCTTCGCCTTTCGGGCCCTTTTTCTGTGTCAATGCCGGCACACGGCAAAACACGCACCCATTTCTTTACCAAAAGCGCGAAATCCACCTTTCGAGGCCCAAAAATAAAGTCCCAAGCGCTAAAAGTGTTCGCCCGATGGCGAAACCACACCTTACCCGACGCTGCTAAATCGTTTTAGCAAGAGCCAGATCGACCGCGTTTTCGGAAGTATGCGGCAAATTCTGAGACCTCCGAGCACACCCCGTTTTTTCGCAACAAAATGCCTGATAAACTGGCCTCAAAAGCCAGGTCTGCTCACAGGGTTCAGATTTTGCCGCATACTTCCGAATTGACGCTGGCATCGCACGGTCCAAAAGCACATTTCGACCAGGAGGATATCATGGACCTGACGCTATGCGGTCAATCCGCTTTTTACTATCACTGTATCCCGCCGCAGGTATTAGGGCTTTACCCCGCCATTAGCCTTGGCAATATGGATCGCAGATGTTGCGGCCTCGGAAGTCATGCAGTTGTAAAAGACCTACTTCACGCACCGCTTCACAGGTTTGTATTCACTCGAGCACAATCCGGGTCGCGAAGCCTGTTTAAATCGCACCTCCTGACCCAAGAGCCGCCTCCCGGGTCGTTTAGGCAAACTGAACATGGATTTGATGTCACGTCGCCCGAGTTTACGCTGCTCAGCCTTGCTACGCAGGTCTCACGCAACCAGTTACTCATGGCTTGCCACGAGATGTGCGGCTCCTTTGCAGTGTTTAAGCCCTGCGAGCGAACGCAACAACAACTCGATGAAGCCATTTCGCTTAAGCTCATTCCACCCAACTGCGGTTGGGAGCGTGTTGTCGACACCAAGGGCAATGACACCAATTTGTGGAAGCGCCCGCCGCTCCTCAGCGCGGCGGATATCGCCGCGTTCGCCAAGCAGGCTGCAGGCCTGCGCGGCGTTAAACAACTGCGCTGGGCGGCCGAGCACATGACGGGGCAGACCGCCTCGCCCTTCGAAGTACAGACCTCCATACTTGTCTCGCTCCCCCGCAACGAGGGCGGCATGGGTATCAACATCGCAAACAACGTGCGCATCCCACTCAGCGACGCCGCGCGCTCACTGTATGACAAAACCTGCTGCTACGCCGATATCCTCATCGAGAGCAACACCGACAGCATGGGCGTCATCCTGGAATGCCAAGGCCGCTCCGCCCACGATGGCGAAGCCGCAAGTCTCTCCGATGCCGAGCGCACCACCGCCCTCACAAGCATGGGCTATGACGTTATCCAGATAACCTATGAGCAAATCAAAGACACGAAGAGCTTTAACAACATCGCCGAACTCATCCATAAAAAGGCAGGGCTCCCCTACATCCCAAAGACCGATCAGGAACGCACCACCGAAGATGCCCTGCGGCGGGAGCTATTGGTCGATTGGGATGAGCTGTTCGCCGTCAAGCCGGCCGGCTAGCAGCTAGCGATCAGGGGGACTGCGGGAACGTCAGAAGAGGCAACGCGAGTCGCAAAGCCCACCTCGGTCAGCTCGATGACCTCGGTAAACGTTGCATCGAAAAACTCCTCAGTTAGCAGGCGATACGGCGGATGATCGGGCTCGCCGGGGTTTTCGCGTACAATCTCGTGCATGACGCCGATGGTCTTGAGCACATACTCCTTATGGATGGGATACTGCCCAAAACGCGTCGCAGCGGTATACAGGCGATCGGTCGCACGCGGGATGGAAACAATGCCCAGCGTCTTGCCAAACCAGTCAAAGTCGCCTTGCTTTTTAATGCGGAACTCCTCGCACGGCTTGCCGCCGTGTGCTTCCAGATACTGGTTCACACGCGTGTTCCATACCGTGTCGGCCACCAGATGCGACCAGACGCCCAGCGTTAAATCGAGCAGTGACTGCGCCACATCTTCGGACGCAAGCGAGAACTCACAGGCGCTGGGACCGGCAACCGGCTCGGCATCCTTGTAGCGCTGGGGATAATGCACCCGATTGAGTCGCTCGCGCTCCTCGGCGATCGAGGTCGCGGCAGCCGGCGTACCAACAGGCGCCCCTTTGAGCAGCGGCGCCACATAGGTATCCCAGAACTCGTGCTCGCGCGGCTTAGGGATAGGCTCGGGCTTTGCAAAGTGCGTAATGCGGTACGGGATGGGATCGGCGATGCCAGGGACCATATAGCCCACGAAGATATCCGGAACCACGCAGCCAAACAAAAAGGCATTGCGGTCGCGCACGCTATTGGCAAGCGCACCGGTGCGCTCCAGCAAACGCTCCGTCTGAGCGATATGAATGTTCCAGCTTGGCATAGCCACCCCCATAAAAACCTGGATAACTATACCATCACGGCAAAGCCGCGCGGGCGGCTACGCACGCTCTACGCAGCAACTAGTCCGTAGCACCGCTTTCGGTCCCATACGACGGCGAAGGCGCCTCGACCACATGGTGATATCGATCGATATAGATTGCACGGGCACCCAGGCGTCGCACCAAATCCTGGTGATGTGTGCTCATCAAGACCGTCTTGCCCGCCGCGACGTAAGCCAGCAAGAAGTTAACCACGATGTCGCATGAATCCTCGTCGAGCCCATTGGTAGGCTCGTCGAGAACCAGGATATCCGGGTTCATCGACACCACCGCAGCCAGCGCAACGCGCTTCTTTTGCCCGCCCGAGAGCTGATAGGGCGAGGCATCGACCAGATCGGCAACCTGGAACAGCTTCATGGCATCGCGGACGCGGCGCTCGAGCTCGTCTGTCGGCAGCCCCATTTGAGCCGGGCCAAACGCGACTTCCTCGCCCACCGTAGCGCAAAAGAGCTGCGCATCGGCGTTTTGGAACACAAAGCCCACGCGCTGATGGAACCGCTGGGCCGTCGCGGAATCCTTGAGATATGCCGAATCGACCGTATGCCCGTCGAACAGGTACGCACCCGCGTCCGCAAGCTCAAGGCCGTTAATAAGACGCATGGTTGTCGTCTTGCCGCAGCCGTTGGGACCTAGCAGGGCAACGAGCTCCCCACGGTTCACCTGCAGCGAAACGCCGTCGACCACCGTATGGCCCGCATAGGAAAACGCCACGTCGCGAAACTCGATGAGCGGCGTGGTCTCAACGCCGGCAGCACCGCTCGCAACCATCGCGTTATTCGTATCGTTTGCCAAAACGTTGCCCTTCCCTACTCACATCGACGGTTCGACCGTCCGCACTACAACACCGCGCACAACACGGCGAACAACGCCACAACGGCCGCATAAACCGCATCGCGCCAGCCAAAGCCGCTCAGTGCAGGCGCCGGATACACGCCGGCGAAGCCGCGGCACAGCATGGCCTCGTCCATCGCGCGGCTGCATTCCATCGCCTTGATAAACGTCATGCCCATGATACCCGCCAGCGAGTCGGTGCGCGAAAAACCCGCAGGCGCGGAACCGACGCTACGCAGCATGACCGATTCGCACAGATCGTGCGCTGTGCGTCCCAGCACCTCAATATGCTTGAGCGCCATATCAAACGTAAAGATGACCTCGTCGGGCAGGTGCAGCATTTTGAGCGCCGCCGACATGCGGCTCCAGGTAAGCGTCCACGAAACACCCAGCACCAGCGACACATTAATGAACGTCTTGAGCGCGATCTTGAGCATGGCGCCCGCGGCAGACGCGCCCAGCAGCAGGGCAGGCAGTGCCAGAACCACCGCAAGCCCCGTGGCGCCGAGCGCCGGTACAAAGGTCGCACGCAGCCCGCGAGCGGGGCGCACCGCGACCAACACCAGCGCGATAGCCGCCATCAGCATCAGGTACAGCGGGCTCTGCGTCAGACACACGCACAGGACGCAGACGAACATCCCCACCAGGCGCACCGGAGCCGAAACGCAAGAAAGGGCGCGGTCGACCATCGACCCGCCCTCGTGCGCGCCTCCACCCAGGCGAACCCGCTCAAGCAGGCTCGCCAGGTGCAGGACGTTCTTTTGCATCACACGATGCCGAGCCCCCGCGGGCTCGTAACGCTGCTCGACCGCAAGCCAGCTAGGCAGCTCGGCTATTGCCATGAGCACCGCTTTCCTTGACCGTCAGCGAGATCAGACGGAATGCGATGGTGAGCACCGCCACGCCAATCACGCCCGAAAGGATATACATGGTAGCCTGGCCGGCAAAGCCAAGGCCTTGCTCCTCGGAATAGGCCTGCAGATAATCGCCCGTGGGCAGGGCATCGGCAAAGGTCGGGGTATCGAGACCGACCGAAGCCTGCAGGCTGTCATCGCCAGCCTCTTGAACGGCGGTCGCGGCGCCCTCGGCGTCCCACTCACCCCAGGCGTCACCCGTGGCCAGCAGGCCCAGCGGTGTTGCTACGACAAGCACGGCAACCAGGATGAGCGTGGGGACCAGCGAGGTCTTCTTGGCGGCAACGCCCTCGGCAGCAAGTTGGCCATCGACGGCCTCGGGCCCGACAATGATGCTCGGCGCCGTCTTCTTAATGAAACCGTAGATCGCGGCCGTCGCCACGCCCTCGATCACGCCGGCAACCAGCATATGCGGGATCAACATGGCCGGAATAGCCACGGACAGCGGGAAGGGGCAGTACAGCGGCGCGCCCGAAGCATTGGTAAAGAGCATCGGCTGAATACCAAACTCGATTGCCGCGCACAGGGCCGCCAGGCACAGGCCGACCCAGCCGCTTACGATGGCAGAAACTGAGGTGCCCCAGCTCTTGTCGTGCAGACGGCTGTTGAGCGCACGGAACACGATAGCAGCGACAAACGACAGCACAAAGGCCATGTTAAAGCAGTTGGCGCCAAACGACAGAACGCCGCCGTCTCCAAACAGCAGCGCCTGCAGCGCCAGCGCGACCGAGACAGCGATAGCCGCAGCCTCGGGGCCCAGCAGCAACGCGATGAGCGCGCCGCCAACAGCGTGACCAGTGGTGCCACCGGGCAGCGGCACGTTGAACATCATGAGCAAGAAGGAGAACGCGGCGCAAATGCCCAAGAACGCCATATGCTCGCGATCGAGCGTGGCGCGCACCTTTTTGATGCAGTGGACCCATACGGGCACCATCGCCACCGCCATGACGGCATCGGTCTGCGGGGACAGGTAGTTGTCTGGAATGTGCATATACGCCTCCCGGTTGTCGGCGCACAGAATTGCAACGCCGCTTGAATCACCTTGCCAGTGTTACGCATTGCCAGATTCGTAACACGCCGCGGGCTATCATAGCAAAACGGCGCGCTGCCGACAAAGCAGCACGCCGTTATGTAATGCGTGTGTCATATATGCAGGCTCAGCGATGCCTTTTCCGAACACCGCGGTCACGCAGAGCCCACAGCAACCGCCATCAGGCCCTACGCTCCCAGCGCAAGTCCTAGCCGCGGACCTCGCCGTTCACACCCTTGCACACCTTGGTGACGATCTTCTGGTGCGCCTTCTCGACCTCTTCGCTGGTGAGCGTGTGGTCGTCGGAGCGATACGTAAGCGCGAAGGCCATGGACTTCTTGCCCGCACCGATGCGGATGGGATCGCGGTAGACGTCGAACAGGCGCACGCCCTCGAGCAGCTTGCCTCCGGCACTCGTAATACGACGCTCAAGATCCTCGCAGGTCACAGTGTTGTCGACCACGATAGCGAGGTCGTGCTCAACGGCCGGGTACTGCGAGAACTCACGGTAGTTCTCCTGGTTGCGGGCGCCCTTGATCAGCTTGTCCAGATCGAGCTCAAAGGCAACGACGACCTCGTCAATGCCCATAGCCTCGCGTGCCTCGGGGTGGATCTCGCCAACCCAGCCCAGCACGGTACCGCCCGAGAGCACCTCGGCCGCACGACCCGGCTGCAAGAAAGCGTAGCCCTCGCCCTCGACAGGACGGAAGCGAACCTTCTCGATGCGCAGCTGGGCGAGCAGCTCCTCGACAATGCCCTTGCCAAAGAAGAAGCGTAGCTTGCGGTACTTCATGTTCCAGGACTGCTCGCTCCACTGGCCCGAGAGCACGGCCGCCACGGACTTGGTCTCCTTGGGCAGGCTGGCGTTCTCACGGCCGTGGAACAGGCTGCCGACCTCGTACAGGTGCACGTTGGGCGTGCCGTGGGCCTCGTTATAGGCCACGGACTGCAGCAGGCCCGGCAGCAGCGAACGACGCATCTCGGTCTGCTCGGCTACCAGCGGGTTCACGAGCACCACGGGGCAACCGCGGCCCTCGGTGGACATGCCGATCTTCTCCAGGTCGCCCGGGGCGGCAAAGCCAAAAGTCGTGGTCTCGTTGAGGCCGCAGGCGCGCAGGATCTCGCCGACCTTGCGGGTGAGCTTCTGCTCGCGGGTCAGGCCGCCGATGTGGTTCTTGGCAGCCGGGATGGTCGCCGTCACGCGGCCCATGCCCCACAGACGCAGGACCTCCTCGATCAGATCGATCTCGCGCGGCAGGTCGGGGCGGAAGCTCGGCGGAGTGACCATAAAGTCCTCGCCGTCGCGCTCGACGGTGCAGCCCAGACGGGTGAGCGAACGCTCGATAAAGTCGGGCTCGATGTCGGCACCGCAGATGGCGTGCACGCGGGCCAAGCGCAGCTTAATGCTGTCGATGGTCTTGGGCGCGGGAAAAACGTCGACATAGCCGGGAGCAACCTCGCCGCCGGCAATCTCCTCGATGAGTGCGCACGTGACGTTGGCGACGTCCACGCAGCCGGTCTCGTCGACCTGGCGCTCAAAGCGAATGGAAGCATCGGAGATCAGCGACAGGTCGCGGCTGGTATGCGAGGTGCGACCGGCGTTAAAGCAGGCGCTCTCGACCATCACGTCGACGGTGTCGTCCTCGATCTCGGAATCCATGCCGCCCATAACGCCGGCCAGCGCCACGGGGCGCTCGCCGTCGGTGATGAGGCCCATTCCGGCGTCGAGCGTGCGCTCCTCGCCATCGAGCGTCGTGAACTTCTCATCCTGCTGGGCGGCGCGAACCACCACGCGGCGCCTGCCATCGCGCTCGGCAAAGGTGTCCAGGTCAAAGGCGTGCAGCGGCTGACCGGTGAGCATCATCACGTAGTTGGTGATGTCGACGATGTTGTTGTGCGGACGCACGCCCAGGGCGTTAAGGCGCTTGACCATCCAGTCGGGCGACGGGCCGACCTTCACGTTGCGCACGATGCGGACGACATAGCGGTCGCACAGGCCCTCGTCGGCAATCTCGACGGAAAGCTCGTCGTCGGTCGCGCGGCCAGTCTCCGCCTTGATGGCGGGCAGCTCAACGTGGAAATCGCGATCGAAAATGGCGCCGGTCTCGCGGGCCATGCCGATCATGGACAGGCAGTCGGGGCGGTTGGGCGTGATCTCGCAGTCGAGCACAGTATCACTCGAGCCCACATACTCGGCAAACGGCATGCCGCAGGGCGTATCCTCGGGCAGGATCATAATGCCAGAGTGGTCGCCGCCCAGGCCGAGCTCGCGTGCGGAGCAGTTCATGCCCATGGACACGACGCCGCGAAGCTTGCTCTTCTTGATCTTGACGTCGCCGGGCAGAACTGCGCCGATCATGGCCGTGACGATGTGGTCGCCGGCCTCGAAGTTCTGCGCGCCGCAGACGATCTGCAGCGGAGCGGGGTTGCCATCAGCGTCGAGGTTCTTGTCGCCCACGTCGACCGAGCACACATACATGTGGTCGCTATCGGGGTGCGGGGTCTTGGTGAGTACCTTGGCAGTCACCACGTGGTCGAAGGACTCGCCCACGGTGTCGATCGCCTCGACCTCGGTGCCGGTACGGATATATTCGTCCGAAAGAGTCTTGGGATCCTCCGGAATATCGATCATGGTCTTGAGCCAGTCGTAAGAAACGCGCATCTAACTGGTCTCCTTTCATCTGTAACGCCTGCAATAAACAGTCGGAAAACTCCAGCTACGGAGACGGGTTTCCGAGGTGCCGCAGATTGCCTTGAAAGAGGAGGGCCGCGTACTTAGGTACGCAACCGACGATTGAAAGGCAAGGTGCGGTGGCTCGGGAAGCCGCCGGGACAGGTCGACTTAAAATTGGTTCAGGAAGCGCATATCGCCCGTCATGAGCGTTCTGAGGTCCGGCAGGTCGTAGCGCAGGGCCGCGACGCGCTCGGCGCCAATACCAAAGGCGAAGCCGGTGTACTTCTCGGGATCGATGCCACAGTTGATCAGGACGTTGGGGTCGACCATGCCGCAGCCCAGGATCTCGATCCAGCCGCTGTGCTTGCAGAAGTTGCAGCCCTTGCCGCCGCACACGTGGCAGCTCACGTCCACCTCGCAGCTGGGCTCGGTGAAGGGGAAGAAGTGCGGGCGGTAACGCGTCTTGCGATCCTCGCCAAACATGCACTTAACAAAGTAGTCGAGCGTGCCCTTCAGGTCGCCAAAGGTGATACCCTCGTCGACGACCAGGCCCTCGATCTGGTTGAACTGCGGCAGGTGGCAGGCGTCGGCCGTGTCGGGACGGTAGACGGTGCCCGGGCAGATCATGTAGATGGGCGGCTTCTGCGACTCCATAGTGTGGATCTGCACGCCCGAAGTCTGGGTGCGCAGCAGCACGTCGGACTCGCCGTGGGCGTGAGCCTCGGGGTGCGCGACGCTGCCGGGGTTGTTGTCGACCACGTAGAAGGTATCGCGGGCCGAGCGGCTCGGGTGATCCATGGGGGCGTTGAGCGCGGTGAAGTTGTAGTAGGAGGTGTCGACCATGGGGCCGGACTCGACGGTGTAGCCGATGCCGCAGAAGATGTCCTCGGCCTCCTCGATAATCTGCTTGATCAGGTGCTGGTGGCCGATCTGCGGACGGATGCCCGGCAGCGTGATGTCGACGGCGTCGTGCTCCAGTGCGCGCTTGAGGGCGGCGGCCTTCATCTCGGTGTTGCGCTCGTCGAGCATGCCCTCAATCAGCTGGCGCATCTCGTTGGCTCGCTTGCCCATCACGGGACGATCCTCGGGGGCGAGCTTGCCCATCATGCGCATCAGGCCGGTGATGCGGCCCTTGCGGCCGAGCAGCTCAACGCGCGCAGCCTCGAGCTTGGCTGCGTCGTCGGCGCCTGCGACGAGCTCCTTGGCCTCTTCCTCGAGTTTGACCAGATCATCAATCAGACTCATGTCTTCCCTTTCGTCTCTCGCGCATCCGCGCTCCGGGACGGCTGACGCCGCCCGATGCTGCGGATGCGCGGCCCGGTTCGGTAACAAAAAACCGTCCTCGGGCATGTGCATTGCCCAAGGACGGTTGAATTCCGCGGTACCACCTTGTTTGACCCAGCGGATGTCTGGCCCGCCGTGCCCACTCTGCACCCCTTATCGCGAGGCTCACGGCTTCCCTACTGGGGCTTCGCCGCCGCTAGCCGCGCGCCCGTTGAGGTCGCTGCTCGGGAGTGAACGCTTGGCCCTTGCCACCGCAGGAAGGCTTGCAGCCCATGACCTTCCCTCTCTTGCCGGCGACGCGGCGGGCAAAACCCTCTCCGTCAACGCATTGGGCTATAGGATAACACATTCTGCGAGCATATCGCCGCGTTCCGTTTTGTTCGCACTGGGTACAAGGTAGGTAGCTGTGCAAACTGGCCGTACGCCCACCCGTGGCGTCCGGTCTGCGAGATCAAGGATATAGGTATGGGAAAGAACAAGGATAAGATGGCCAAGCCCGCAGCGGATAAGACGCCCAAAGGCATGAAGGTCGATAAGGCTGTCAAAAAATTCCGTAAGCTCGAGGGCAAGCTGTGGACTCGCGAGTACCTGCTCAAGATTGCCGAGTTTGACGGCGCGACCATTGCTCCCGCCAACGGCGCCGCGGCCCGCGCCGATGCTATGGGCACCCTTGCTGGCGAGCATCACAAGCTGCTGACCAGCAAAAAGTCTGTCGAACTTGTGCGCTCGCTGGCACGAGAGACCGTCGCGGGCGGCAAGATCGACGACCCGCAGCTGCTCAACGAGATTCGCGTACTCGGCCGCGACCAGCGCGAGGCAAGCGTCATCCCCACCGAGGAAGCCGAGGCCTGGACCAGGCTCACCTGCGAGGCCGACGCCGTGTGGCACAAGGCCAAGACGGCCAATGACTGGGCGAGCTTTGAGCCCTATGTGGATAGAATCGTCGCCCAACTTAAGCATCAGGCCGAGCTCATGGACCCCAAGCGCGACCCATACGATGTTTGGCTCGACCAGTACGAGCGCGGCCTTTCCGCCAAGAGCTTCGACGCGTTTTGCGATGAGGTCAAGGCGACGGTCGTGCCGCTCGTGCACGCCATCGGCGAGCGCGGCCAGCAGCCGGCTGCCGACTTTTTGCACGCCCACGTGCCAGAGGCCGCCCAGCGTGCCATGAGCTTCGACCTTATGAAGCTTGTCGGCCTGGACCTGGACGACACCACGCTTGCCTTTACCGAGCATCCGTTTAGCGAGGGCTTTGCCGTGGGTGATGCGCGCATCGCGACGCACATCTACGAGGACGACTGCATCTCCAACGTCTACAGCATCATCCACGAGGCGGGGCACACCATGTACGAGCTGGGCGTGAACCCCGCTTACGCGCGCACCTGTCTTGAGGGAGGAACCTCCATGGGCATCCACGAGAGCCAGAGCCGCTTTTTCGAGAACACCGTGGGCCGCAGCCGCGCCTTTATGGGCCCGCTGCTTGAGGTGCTGCGCCGTCACGCGCCCGAGGTCTATGGCAGCGTGGACGAGGATACGCTCTACCATGCTGTGAACATCGCACAGCCGTCGCTGATCCGCACCGAGGCAGACGAGCTCACCTATCCGCTGCACATTATGGCGCGCTACGAGATTGAGCGCATGCTGTTTGCCGGCGAGGCCACGGCCAAGGATATCCCCGCGCTTTGGAATCGCTTTATGGACGAGTACCTGGGCGTTTCCGTTCCCGACGACACGCGCGGCTGCCTGCAGGATACGCACTGGAGCGGCGGCTCGTTTGGCTACTTCCCCACGTATGCGCTGGGCAGCACCTACGATGCCATGTTTGTGCCGGCCATGTGCCGCGACGGCGTGGACCTTAACGGTGCCTGCGCGAGCGGCGACCTAGCGCCCGTCCGCGCCTGGCTGGGCGAGCACATTTGGCAGTGGGGCCGCGCCAAGGACGCGCCGGAGCTCATCAAGGGCGCCTGCGGCATGGACTTTGATGCCCGCTACTACTGCAGCTACCTGCAGGACAAGTTCACCACCCTGTACGAGCTGTAAAGCCCTACCAGCACGTTAACGCAAAGGGGGCGCCGCAGGATCTATCCCGCGGCGCCCCTTTTTCACCTAGTCGTTTAAGAACGTCCCCAATGGCTGCCTTACAGAGCTTCCAAAGCACTTGCGATGCGCTTCATGGCGGCGTCGGCGGCGGCTTGGTCGGGGGCTTCGGCCAAAACGCGGATCACCGACTCGGTTCCACTCTTGCGTACGAGCACGCGGCCCTCGCCTGCCAGCGCAGCCTCGGCCTCGGCGATGGCGTTCTGCACGCCCATGTTCTCGAGCGCGGCGTCCTTGTCCGCCACGCGCACGGCCACCTGCGCCTGCGGCAGCAGCTTGCACGGAGCCGTGAGCTGCGAGAGCGTCTCGCGCTCGGCACGAATCACTTCCATCACGCGCAGCGAGGTCATAATCCCGTCGCCCGTGCGCTCGATATCGCCAAAGATCGTATGGCCCGTCTGCTCGCCGCCTAGGCTGTAACCGCCCTCGCGCATCTTGGCATACACGTGACGGTCGCCCACACCGCTGGTCACGGCACTTAGGCCGGCAAGCTCCAACGACTTGATCAGGCCAAAGTTGCTGGCAATCGTCGGAACCACGGTACCGCCCGAAAGGCGACCGTGCTTGTTCAGGTACACGCCGCACACGTACAGGATCTGGTCGCCATCGACCACGCGCCCGCGCTCGTCCACGGCCAGGCAGCGGTCGGCATCGCCGTCATAGGCAAAGCCCACGTCCAGGCCCTGCTCCACCACGTGGCGCTGCAGACGCTCCATATGCGTGGAGCCGCAGTCGACGTTGATGTTAAAACCATCGGGCGCGGCATTGATCACGCGCACGTCGGCGCCCAGCGCGTCGAACACCGGCTTGGCCACCGAGGACGCCGAGCCGTTGGCGCAGTCGATGCCGATCTTGACGCCCTGCAGCGAAAAGTTCGCGCTGGCGATGAGCGAGGCAATGTAGCGGTTGCGGCCCTGCATGTAGTCCACCGTGGCGCCGATGTGGTTGCCCGTGGCCAGCGGCACCTCGCTCTTGCCATCGACGTAGTCCTCGATGAGCTCCAGTACGTCCTCGTCCATCTTAAAACCGTCGCTATTGACGAGCTTAATGCCGTTATCGCAAAACGGGTTGTGGCTCGCGCTGATCATGATGCCGCAATCGAAGCAGCCTTCCACGGTCTGATGCGCTACGCCCGGCGTGGGGATCACGTGCAGCATATAGGCGTCCGCACCGCTCGCGACCAAGCCACTCACCAGCGCCGCCTCGAACATATAGCTCGAGCGACGGGTGTCCTTGCCCACGATGACGCGCGCCTTGCGCTCGCGGTTGGCGCCGTAATACCAGCCCACAAAACGGCCAATCTTATAAGCGTGCTCTACCGTCAGCCCAACGTTGGCCTCACCGCGAAAGCCGTCGGTGCCAAAGTACTTCATATCTTACTTATCCTGTTCGAACGTTTGAGCGGTCGGCGTGGTACGAACCTTAAGCTCCTTGTGCCCAGAGTCCTTCGAAGTCGTGACCGTGTACTCAACCTTTATGTCTTGTCCAAGAAGCATGTGGACACCGCCCCATGCAACCTTCAAGCCATCGTGCGTCGCTTCGTTCATCTCGATAGAACCGGAGCCCGAAGTCTTAATGTCCGAAATGCTGCCTCCCGCAGGAGCATAGAGATAAAGCCTCAGTACCTCATCATCAATATCCTGGCTAATGCCGTTATGGCCCTGGAAATAACCAGGCATCTCGGCCTTCTCCTGGGGGGTCATCGTGTTCTTGAGCGAGGTGGTCACTCGATACGTCGTCGAGCCATCGGCATTTTCAACCGAAGAATCGATGGTGACTCGCTTATCGAGGAACCAATCCATCTTTGAATAACTGTAGTTGTTCACATAGACGCCCAAGATCGGAGCCTCCGACGTATCGGCTTGGAGGGCGCCCGATATTCCAAGGGCCTTCGCGGCCTTTTCCTCGTCATCGTTTCTCGAATACATGAGGATGCGACCCTCGGAAGCACCCTTTTCGATGGCTCCAGCAATCTTAGCAATATCGCTGGAGCCCAGTTCGTCCACGATCTTGTTAAAAGCCGATCCGGCAACCGCCGCAAAAATGGCGTCCTGTTCCTCTACCGGGTAATTCCAATAAATATCGTGCAGCAGCACCTTTGCAGCGTTGCTTCCATCAACGACGGTACCGTCAGGAAGCTGTGTGCCGCCTACAATGCCGAGCATATACTGCAAAAATACCGGATCGACTGCAAATACGCCGTCGATGTCATCTCCGACAATGGCCTTCTGCATATCGCTGGCAAGCTGAGCCGCACGCGGATAATCGGGCGTCATCGTAACGTCACCCATCGTGTATCCGAGCGTGTTGAATCCGGTCAGGCCCCATCCGGTCGTGAACAAGTTTGCTTCTTCATCGGTGATGGGAAGCGGGCTCAAAGGCTCTTTCATCATGTCGACTTTGACAAAATCGCCCAGTTCGAGCTTACCATCAGTCACCGACATCACGCCGCGAGAACCGGGAAAACCGCCACAGGCGCGGATCTCGACATTGCTCATCGCGAGCACAAGATAATGACGCGTCTGGCCGTTGGCGCCGAGCATCTGCGGAAGGACGGGGGCGACCTTCTCCGCCGCGTCAACCGCGCCGTTGAGGGTGGCAAAGCCGTCCTTGGCCTTATCGACCAGCTCGGTCACCTGGGAAATATGAGTATCGCCAATGCCCTGGATCTTCTCGTTGGCGCTCTTGAACACCTTCGAGCTATCGGAGAGCGAATCGGCGACCGCCTGCAGCGCGGACACGTTGATAGTCCCATCCTGGAACAACTTGCCGGGCGTGGCCTGCGAAAGGTTATCGGCCATGGGAACCAGCGCATTGCTCGAGACATCGGACAGGGCGTCGATCATGGTGCGTGCAGCATTGATGTCGCCGCCATACACCGGGATAAACGAAGCCGCCGTCCACAGCGGGCTCGAGGTCTCCGCCTTCATGCTGTCGAAGAGCTCATCAATCTTCTTCGCGTCGTCAGGCAGCGTCGAAAAATCGCCCGACGTGACCTTGTCCTTAAGGCCACCGACGATCTCGACAGCCTCCTTCGCTTCGCTCTTTACGGTCTTTGCCGAGTTAAGCAGCATAAAGCCGCTTGCGCCAAGCGCAACGAGAAGCACCGCGACTACAGCGGCAATAATGGCGCCAGTGTGACGCTTTTTGCGCTCGCCCTTGCGATGGCGATGACGGACCAGACCGTCAGAGGTCGAACTCGACGAAGCGTCGCTACCGTAGTTCAAGCCAAAATCGTAATAATCTTCCTTGGAACCCGAGCCCGCAAACTCGGCACCGCTATCATCCAGGCGGGCGAACGTGCCAGTCTCGGAGGCGCCGGTGTAAATCGTGCCAAGGTTACCCGTAAGCCCCGCGCCACCGGCAGAGGGAGTATTGTTGGCGGCCTTGCCGGCATTAACGTTGCCGGCGATATTCGCGGCGTTGGCAGCACCTGCGTTGTTCGCAGGTATCGAAGGGGCCCCGCTCGGCTGCGACGTGGAGGTTGCACCGCCCGCAAAGACATTCCCTCTTGCACGGCCGGTCTTTTTTGCCTTTTGAGACTGCTCGTACAGAGCGGTAAACATCGCCGTCTCGCCCGGGGACACGCGCTTACCGGAACCGCCCTGCCCAGCGCCGCCCGGCGTGCCGGCCTTACCAGCCCCGTTCGGACGCGGCGGAACTGCAGGACGGCCGCTATCGCTGCCCTTAAAGTGATTACCAGCCATAAAGAAATCCTCGCAATTGAGTCGCAATGAAAAAGTCCATAACGTTGCTAGTTTATGGCATTTTGAGCATCGACAGCTAAACTCCAGACACGGACATCAATTGGCGAAAATGTGGCACAACGCCTTTTCCGTCTTGGCGCCAGCTACACCGTCAAAAACACCATCGCGATAATCATGGCAAAGCCCGCCAGGTCGGTAGGCAAAAACACCGTTCCCAGCATAAGGGCGCTGGTGATGGTGGCCGAAACCGGCTCCATGGTTCCAAGGAGGCTCGCGCGCACCGAGCCAATCTCCTTAACGCCCTGCATGTAGAACATATAGGCGAAGAACGACCCCACCACAATAAATATCGCGAGCGCGCCGACACCCGAGGGGCCGAGCGCCGGCATATGCGCCCACGGCTGGGTAAAGATACTCATCACGATTCCCGCCGAAAGCATGGCCGAGCCCGTGACGACCGGGCTACCGTATTTGTTGAGGATTCCGGCAGGGATGATTGCTATGCAGGCACCGCCCACTGCGCACAAAAGGCCCGAGAGCAGGCCCATCGGCGAGATGTTGAGCGTACTGGGGTCGCCGCCCGTGGCGATCAAAAACGTTCCGCCCAATGCGAGCAAAATGCCAAGAGCCTCGCGCGTGCGCGGCAGTCGATGCGCGGTGACGCAGGCATACCCCATGACGACCACCAGCTGCAGGCACTGGAAGACGGTCGCGGTGCCCGCGTTGGTCAGGCGCACGGCTGACAGATAGCAAAGCTGGTTGAACAGCAGGCCAAAGATCGTAAACAGAATAAGCTGCTTGCGATCGGCGGGGGGAGTCCACAGCTCGATCAAGCGGTCGCGGTCTTTTCTGAGCACAACGAACATAAAGAGCAGGCCAGCGATAACTTGGCGCACGCTCATCAGCCAAAACGTCTCGATATGGCACACGTCAAAGAGGTAGCTGGCGCTGGTGCCAGAAAAACCCCAAAACGTACCGCCGGCAAACGCGGCGAGCGTACCCAGGGCCATCTTGCGCGCCTGGGCGTCGTTGAGGCGGTCGCGCCATGCGCGGCGGGTGCTGCGGCTCAGCTCGTCAGTCCCCTCGGGCACGATAAAATCAGACGCCGCCGTCATCGGTACCGAAGCCCTTTCACGTGCACACTGCGCCGAGCGCTTCTGTTCCATCCCACTCCCCCGAAATCAATTGGCAATAAAGCGTCCAAACTGTAGCACGGATATTGGTATGAAATAGCAGATGATGCGGAGCATCTGCGAGCGTCCAAATTGCAGGGACGAAAGGCACCGATGAGCTATGCCGAGCGGTTGGAATCGCCTGGGGCGCCGGGATCGGCTTCCGCACTTTCATCGGTATGGCCACCGTCGGCATCGCCCTCGTCACCGGCGTCGCCCTGCTCCTCCTGCTCGCGACGGCGCTTTTCGCGAATCTGCTCAACGGCGGCTCGCAAGGCGGCCTCGTCCTCGGCGCGTGCCACCTCTTGCGTTGTCTTGACCATATGGCGAATCTCGAGCACCAGCAGCACGATCAGCGGCACCACGATAAGCGGAAAGAACAGCAGCGGATTGGTGAGCAACGAGACCACCACGCCCAGCCCCGCCGAGACAAAGACCACGCGCCCCACCACGTCGGCGGCGGGCACGGGCGCAGCATCCTCGACCGGATTGGCATCGCCCTTGGTGCGGTAGATCGGGGCGCCGTCGGCGGCGGCCTCCACGGCAACGATGCGGTGCGTGTTGAGCGAACCCTCCAGCGCGTCATCGGACGAATGGAAGGTGATGATGTCGCCCACCTGATAGGCCTGACCGTCGCCGGTATCAACGACGATAAACGAGTGCACGGGAATCGCCGGCTCCATCGAACCGGTCAGCGTGCGCATAAAGCCATAGCCCATGATGGTGGGGATCTCGCCGGCGGGCGTGAACACCGTGCGCAGCAACACCACAAAGGCGACCAGGATCACCACGGTCGCCAGCACGTTGATCACGCGGAGCACGTGCTTCATCACTTGTCGTCGTCCTTTGCGGAAGTCTCGGGGTCGGCAGCGACCTCGCCCTCGGTGGCATCCGCCGCAGAAGCGCCATCCTCGTCAGGCGCGGCGACCACGCCCTCGCCAGCCTCGCCGCGCAAGCGGGCCAGCAGATAGCGCGACAGGCTGTTGCCCTCGGCACGGCGCTCGGCGCGGGCGCGATCGCGCTCGGCCTGTTCCAGCTCGTGCGCCAACGAGGCCAAGCGCTGCTGCATCTCCGCGCGGGCGGCCTCGAGCTCGCGCTCGTGCGCGGCCTTTGCGGCGACGACTTCCTGCTCGATGCGCTCCCCTGCCGCACGCTCGGCTGCGGCGATACGCTCGTCGGCGTCGGCACGGGCGTCCTCGGCGGCACGCGTCGCGGCATCGCGCTCGGCAGCGGCGGCGGCGACCTTCTCGCCGGCATCCACCGCGGCCTGCTCCACGGCAGAATCGGCGGCCGCGTAGGCGGCATCGATCGCGGCATCGGCAGCCTGCTGAGCGGCGGAAACCTTCTCCTCGGCCGCAGCAACGGTGTCGGCAAGCGCCTGCTCCGCTGCTGCCGCGGCGGCGTCCGCCGCCTCCTGCGCGGCACGGGCATCGCGCTCGGCCGTCAGCTGCACTTCCTCAATCTGCAGCTGAGCGGCGTCCAGCTTGGCATGCAGCTCGGCAACCTCCTTGGCGCACACCTCGCGCACGCCGGCAAGCTCGGCCGCGGCGGCATCCTTGGCAGCTTGCAGCTCGGCGGCATCGGCTTCCGTCTTGGCAGCCAGGGCCGCAGCAGCGTCGCTTTTGACCTGTGCGACCTGCTCGGCGGCTGCCTGCTCGGCGGCGGCAACCTTGGCATCGGCATCGGCACGGGCAGCCGCAACCTCGGCATCGGCCTCGGCGCGCATCTGCTCAAGCTGGGCAGCTGCGGTCGAGCGCGCCTCAGCGGCAGCATCCTCGGCGGCTTTCTTGCCGGTCTCGACATCCTCCAGCGAGCCGCGCAGCTCCTCGGCATCCGCCTCGGCAATCTGCGCGCGCTGCGTCAACGCCAGCTCACGCGTCTTGGCCTCGTCCAGCTCGTCGGCCAGGTCATCGCGCTCATCGGTCAGCGCATGCGCCTGCACCTTCCAGGACGTAAGCTGCCCCTGTAGCTCCTCAATCTGCTCGCGGGCCTCGGCCAGTGCCTGCTCGGCATCGAGCTGAGCCTGCGTGACCTCCTCCACAAACACGCGCCGGACCTCAACGTCGGGCAGGTCGGGGCTATCGACCTGCACCTCCTTGATCTCCTTGATGAACTTGGGCGCCACCGGCGCGTGTTGTACGCTCTCGAGCTCCTGCAGGTTGCGCTCGTCATCAGTCAGGCTCTTAAAGACGGCGTAGTTATTGATGAGGTTGGTGTACATCTGCACCATGTACTCGTCATCGAACGCCAGCGCCTGCTGCTGCACGTCGATGTTGTATCCCACCTTGTCATAGCGCTCCATAAACTGCCACAGCTGGTAGCACTTGCGGTAGTTGGGGTCTTTCATGATGAGGTTGGTGCGTTGAATGGGGCTGCGGACCGCGCTGCAGCCGTTCATGATCTGGCAGAACGACGCGCCGCGCAGCGCCATGACCAGGCGGCGCACGCGGTCGATGCGCATAAAGACGTCCATGTTGTCGGCGTCGTTCTCGGCAAAGCTCTGACGGTTTTTGACCGTCATCTCCACGCTGTACTCGATCTGCTCGTACGCGTCATCGATAGTGCTGTGCATCTTAAAGCGGTTGCGGATCTCGTTGCCCGTCGACCAAAAGATGACGTCGGTGCGCTTGTCCACAAACGTCAGCAGGCGCTGAATCAGGTGGTAGATAAAGCGGTTCTCGTACAGGTCGTAGGTCTCAACGGTATTGACATTGAGGATGCGCGTGGGGTGAACTCCGCCGTCGTCGCTCGGCGCCAAAAACTGCGTGTTTTGGCTCAGATGGCGAACGCTGTCGGCGCTGATCTTTTTGGCGAGCGAGACCGGCACCACCTCTTCCTCGGTGGTGATAAAGCGGCGCGGCTTTTCGATGATGGTGTTGATGGCGTCGAGCGAGTCCTCGATCATGCTGATCCATTCCTCGTCCACCACCTTGACGAGCTCCTCGCGCTGCTGTTCGATCGTGGTGCCCGAGGCCTGCGCCATCTCAAACAGATAGCGGAAGTAGCGGCTGTCCTCCTGGATGGGCTCCATCTGCTCGGAGAAGCTGGTATAGAGGTCCTGAATGGTCTCGGACATGGGTTACTCCATAGATTGGATCGATCGGAAAGGGGCGGGGGGGGCGAC
>NZ_QSAS01000010.1:62819-82852 GCF_003465485.1 Collinsella sp. AF11-11
GGCGACATCACGTCGCCCCGCGCTTACGACATTAGTAGAAATTCTGGATCCGCTGCAGGTACATGACGGAATCGGGCAGACCGCCCTCGCCAAAGGTCTTCTCAATGTACTCGATCAGGCCCTTCATCTCGTCGCGCACAAAGCTCACGTTCATGGACTCAAACTTCTTGAGCACCTTGCGGGCGATGATGTAGTCCATGCCGCCCAGCTCGGTGCCGCCGCACGCCACGTACACGGGGATAAAGTCGTACATCTGCTTGATGATACGGTTACCAAAGGCCAGCTTAAAGCGGGTCTGCAGGTACTGGTCCAGCTTGTGCATCTTCTGGAGCAGCTCCTCGTCGATCACATACTCGACCTTGGCCTTTTGGAATAGATACTGCAGGTGATCGGCCGTCACGTGCACGCGCTCGTGCGGCTCGCACTCAAACGCGTCGGCGCGCTCGTTGAGCTCGATGGGGATTGCGCGGTCGTACACCTTGTCCGTGATGGTAAAGGTGGAGTCGTCGTTGTTGGCCGTGCCGATAAACCACAGGCTGTCGGGAATGGTGAGCTTGCCGTCGTGCAGGGCCTTGGGGTCGGCGGCCCACTGGGTGGGCACCAGGTCGAGCACCCATTCGTCGTGGCTGGGCATCTCGAGCACCGACAGGATCTCGGCAAAGTAGTACTCCACGCGGGCGAGGTTCATCTCGTCGAGCACGATCATGGACGGGTCCTGGCGAAGGCCCGCCTCATACACGGCGCGGAGGAACTCGGTCTCGTTAAAGCGCTTGGAAAACTCGTTGAAGTAGCCCAGCACCTCGGTGCGGTCGCGGAAGCTCGGCTGCACCGAAACGATGGTCGCGGGGTTGTCCAAGTAGCGGCTGAAGCTGTAGGGCAGCGACGTCTTACCGGTACCCGAGATGCCCTCCAGGATCAGCAGCTTGGAGGCGGCCATGCCGGCCACAAAGCGGCGGATGATCTCGGGCGTGTAGTAGAGCTTCATCTGGCTGCACGCAAACGCGCGGAAGCTGTCGACAAAGTCCTCCAGCGAGATGGCATCGTCGTAGACCGGCGATTCCCAGTCGCGGTACTTAAGGTCCACCAGGGACAGCTTGGGGAAGCGGTTGGCTTGGGCGATCTCTTTTTCCTCGGCAAGGGTCTTGGCCTCGACGGTCGCCTTGGCCATGGCGGCCGCGGCATCCTTGACGCCCGCACCGTCGAGCGCGAGCGACGCGTTGCCCGACATGACGGCCGTCGCCGCGGCGCCCTCGCCCGCAGCGGCACCCGTAGCGGCACCTGCGGCGGCGCCCACCACGTTACCCACCGTGGGCAGATGGTCGTCGGCCAGGGCCGAGGCGCCCACGTACGGAATCTGCTTGGTGCCGCCCATGGCATTGACCTTGAGCGCCAGCAGCTTGTTCTTCTCGTCCATGAGGTCGAGCACCTGCTTGTTCAGGCGGCCGATCTCGCGATAGAGCGCCTTGTTGGACGTGTCGTCGCGATGCAGGCGACGGTTGATGCGGTAGTGGTGGATCAGAACGGCCACGATCAGCACGGGGACCGCGATGAGCATGGCAAACAGAATGACCGCGCCGATCTTGCCCACCAGGTCAAACGTGGTGAAGTAGGTCATAAAGATGTTGAAGTACTCAACCCAGCCAAACACCAGCAGGTTAAGGATGGAGCTCACGACGGCAACGACGTTGTAGACGACCTTTGCCAGTAGCTCCCAGGCAAATCCCAGAAACTCACTCACCGTCGGTACCCTCCTGCTTGGTCGCGCTCATCGCCGCCTCGGCCTCGGCCTTCAGACGACGGGCTTCCTCGAGCTTGGCCTCGGCCTGGGCAAGCTGCTCGGCGGCGTTATCGGCCGTGACGGTAGTGTCACCCTTGCCCTCGGCGTCCACGATGGCAGCCGCGGCGGCCAGGCGGTCCTCCTCGGCCATAGCGCGCTTAAGGTTCATGCCCACCACGATGAGGTGATACACCTGGTAGATAAAGAACAGCAGCATGGGCAGCACGATCACAATGAGGAAGCCCATGGAGCTGGACAGGAAGTCCATGACCTTGCCCATCTGCGGCAGCGCGAACACGTACTTGCCCACGATATCGCCGTCGCTGATGATGTGCGTATCGGCCACGTCGTTGTTATCGCCCTTGGTGGTAAAGCTGCGCATGCCGTTGACCTCGTCGATGGCGGCGATGCGGTGCGTGTTGAGCGCGTACTCGTTGTCGATGATGGTATGGAACGTCACGATGTCGCCCACCTCGAGCTTGGAGGTGTCACACTTTTTGATGAAGATGAGGTCGCCCTTGTTAAACGTGGGAGCCATGGAGTCGGACTGCACGGCGAGCGGGGTGAAGCCGGCGATGTCCGAGACGCTGCCGTCCTCGCGCGTGGCGAGCGTGGTAAACGCATACAGGGCCGCCACCAGGATGATGATCCACATGACAACGCTCAGCGCGATGGATGCGACTTTTTTAACAGATTGCATGATGTCCCTTACTACCGTGTCTGTCTAGGTCGTGCGCGGCCCGATGGCCGCCGTGCGTATCTACTGTTCCTCGATGCCCTCGAAGCGCATCGAAACCGAATAGTTAGCTCCCTTTAGCATATTAGTGCAATTTGGGTCCGTTCCCTCGAGCCATATGCGAACGGTTACCGGCTTGTCCGTTTCTGTTATCAGGTCGAACATGTCGCTGGCCGCGGTCGCCTCGCCCGAGTCGAGCCCAAAGACGGTGGCCGAGCCAGATGAACCGCCGCCCCCGTTAGGGTTGTAGACCCAAGTATGACCGTCGGCGGTAAAGCTCATGCGCATGGCGCTTGCCATGCCCTGCGTGTCGGAGCTGAACCGCGTGTCGGACACGCCGCCGTCGCCATCCTGCCCGGTCAGGCGAACGCGCAGGTCCGTACTGCTCATAAAGTGCAGCGTGAACTCCAGGTAGGCACCGGTGGCGGGATCGGCAGTGGAACCGTCTTCGAAGGTAAAGGTCTGATAGTCGCTCGTGGTGACGGGCTTGAGCTTGGACGCATCGATGTCCACGCCCTTTTCGCTGGCGATGCGCTCCGAGATCTGATCGAAGCCCAGGCTGTGCACGTATTCGTCGAACGTGGCACGCTCGTCCAGGTCAAAGCGCAGCGAGCCGTCGGCATTGGCGTCGATCATGAGCATGCGGGTCTTGGCGCTATCGGCGATGGAGAACCAGGCGAACGTTGCCATGGCTATCGCCACCAGCGCAAACAGCACCAGCACCACGGTGGTGGTGAGCTTGCGGCGCAGGTCGATATCGGTGGGCGCGGCAACCGGAGCGCCGGTGGTCGGGCGGCGGTTGTCGGGCGCGACGTGTGCCATTGCTACTCACCGTCCAAGGTCGCAAAGAGCGACAGGTGCAAGGTGCCCGGATCTTGATAGAGATAGTCGGCGCTATCGGGATCGGTGCCCTCGATGTAGTAATAGATATCCAAACGATAGGTCTGGTCAAGCCCCAGCGTGGCAAGCGTGTTTTGCGGACGCGCGGCCGTCTCGCTCGTGTCCAGCGTAAAGGCGGCCGGGTCCTGCGTCACGTTGGCGCCGCAGGTGAGCTGACCGTTTTGCCAGCCCAGGAGCATGCCCTCGGTGTAGCCCGCCAGGCCTGCAGGGGCAGTCGCCGGGTGCTCGGCGCGGTGACCACTATCGGAGCCGTCGAGTTCAAAGATGTTGGTGGCAAGAACCTGGTTGCCGCTCGAGATCTTTATGCCCACGCGGGCCGCGCGCAGCAGCTCGGCATCGGCGCCCTGCGGGACCAGCGATTCGGCCAGATACAAGCTGACCTTACCCTTTACTTTGCTGGCGCCCGTTCCGGTAATGGTGGGGCGCAGATTGATCCAGCCGTGGTAGAACGCGGAACCGTTGTCTTTTGCCTGCTCAAACACCGTGGCATCGCCGGCGGAGTTGTTTTGCGCGCAGGCAGCAAAGCCGTTGAGATCGAAGGTCGAGACCGGATAGAGCGTCACGGCGCCAGTCGCATTGGAAGTCAGGGAAACATCGCCCTGCTGCGACCAGCCGCCGCGATCGGCGTCGCCCAGCTCCAGCACCAGCTTGGACGTGTCGCTGTGCACGCTCACCGAATTGGTGTTGACCTTCATGTTGTTGGTAAACCAGGCGTAGGTCGCGGCGCCCAAGGTGGCGGCGAGCGCCACCATAACGAGCGCGATGTAGGCACGCGCGTGGCGAGCGTGGCGGCGGGCGGAGGCACCTTCGGGCTGCGAGCGCTCGGCGGTCGCGCCGGAGGGGACCGCGGGGCTCTCGCTCTGGGTTTTGGCCTCGCAGCTATCTGCTGGCATGCGCTTCTGATCTTTCACGTCGCTCACCCCCTTATGCCTTGGCCGCGGCAAAGGCAAGCTGCAGCACCACATCGCGGGCCTGGGCCTCGTCGATGCAATTGGCGTCGCAGCCTTCCATGTACACAACGTAGCGAACGCTTGCCACCTCGTTGGCGGCCAGCGTGCAGATGGGCGTGGCACCTGCGCGCGCCGTGGGCGTGTCGCCAGTGCCGTCCATGCTGTAGGCGCTTATGGCGCGCGCGGGGTCGTCGGTGTAAGTCCAGCCCGAGGCACCGACCGCTACGACCACGCCGTCTTGCGCGGTGGTACGCCTGCTGGTGGCACCCGAGGTGTTGCCCAGGTCGTCGCAGGTAAAGATATGCATTTGTGTACCCGACTGGGTTGTAATGACCAGACCCAGGCGCAGCGCGGCCAGCAGTTGCGGATCGCTCGTCACGCTCATCTGCCCCTGATACAAGTACACGTTGAGCGCGCTATCGCTGCCCTTAAGGTACAGCGTGCCCGAAAGGGCGTAGTCGTCCAGCTGCGCGGTGCAGTCGGCGTAGTCGGTCGTAACGCCGGCGGCGTTTTGGAACGTGCCGCGCCAAAAGCGGGAAAGGTCTGCCGTCGAGATGGGATAGAGTGTCTTGTCGGCGGCGGCAAGCGTTGCCGTCGTGTCCCAGGGCCCGTTGGCCGAAAGGCCAATCTGCAGGTCGGAGCCCTCGTCGCTTACCGTGTGCACCACGGGCGTCACGTTGGTGAAGCGCGAGTTGCTAAACCAGGCGTAGGTGGCGGCGCTCAAGGCGGTTACCAGCACCAACATCCATGCGGCCGCGGCAACCATGCGACGGCGCGAACCCAGGATGTCTTTGATGTTCGATGCACTCATGTCCAGCCCCCTTACGAACGCTTGCCGGCAAAGCGCAGCGCCAGCGATTGCAGGCTGGTGGCGGCCAGGTTGTTGGTGCAGTCGGGGTCGCAGCCTTCCAGCCACACGTACACATCCACGCGCACGGGCGTGCTGCGGTTGGCGCCCTCGGCAGCGGCGGGCAGGCTGCAGATCTTGGTCGTGGCCTCCTTGAGGCTCACGATGCCGATGTCTTCGTTGTAGTCACAGAAGTTTGCACTAGTCAGCTGGTCAAAATGAACCGTTGTTCCATCGGAGCGGGTGCTGTCGAGCACCAGGTGGTTCTGCTCGCTCTCGCCGGCATCCTTGCCGTCGAGCGTGTTGTAGCGCGCCTGGGGATTGTGCTCGCCCGAGACCTCAAAGACGTACTGGCCCGTCACGGTATCGCCCTGCCCTGACGCATAGGTAACCAGTCCCACGCGCAGGGCGGTGGAGATGGGGTTTGCCGGATCCTGCTCGGTAAAGTCGATACCCGACAGGTACACGTCGGTCGCGGCCGAGTTGGTAGCCAGGTACAGGGAAGTCTTGTAGTAGTCGGAATGCTCGGCGGCACCAAACATGTTGGCAAAGAGCGAGTCCTGGGTGGTTCCACCGGTAAAGCCCGTTACCTTTTGAAAGCCGTTGAGCACGTTGTCGGTCGAGACGGGATCGAGCAGACCCGTAAAGCTCAGGCCGGCGTTGGTTTTGTATTCGCCGTCGTACTCGTTGGAGATAAGGAAGGTCACGCCCGTGCCCGCCGCCATCTTGACGTCGGTTATGTGGCGGTTGGCGTTATAGATGTACCAGGCATACGTTACGGCTCCGGCAGCAGCAAGCGCCACCAGCAACGTGGCGAGCATGCGATTGAACTGTTTTTGCAGCGAACGCGCGTCCGACATGCCCCTCCCCCAGATGCCGTGTTGTAAACCGCCTGGACATCATTTGCCCATAATGGAGTTATTTTACGCGAACGTGCAGTTCATCGGGGGTACAAACGGAATATTTCGCGTGCCCTTCGCGCTGCATCGGGGCGGATAGGGTCGCAAATCGCCGCTTTTTAAAAAATAGTTCTTGCCACTGGGCGGGAGCTCCGTTATATTATTTCCTGCGCACTCGCGCACCCTTGATCGGGCGTTTAGCTCAGGGGGAGAGCGCTTCCCTGACACGGAAGAGGTCAGAAGTTCAAATCTTCTAACGCCCACCAAATGTTCGCAGCTCAGAGGCTTTGCCTCTGAGCTGTTTTGTTTTACGGCGACCGAGCCCAAAGCGCCCAAACAGCCCCAGCAATCGCCACGATCAAACCCGAATGGGTCTCGCAGTCACATATAAGTAACCCTCTTTAAATTGAGGTCTAATACTTTTCCCGAGAAGTGAACGAGCTTATTTGGACCCCTGGAGCATCCACACTTTTTGACGTCAAAACCGCAGGATTCCAGCAGCAAAACCGCAGGAAACGGGCCCCTAAAAGTGTCGATATTTCGGGGGTCCATTCTGGCTCGTTCACTTCTCGGGAAAAGTATTAGATCTGGATATATGGCCGCTAATTCTAACCCCCTGTTACCGCCCCTACCAATACTGATGCGCATCGATAACGGCTTGCCAGAGCCAAAATCGCTTCGTTTCGGCACGCGCATGGGCAAAATATCGCTGCTCTGCACTCATCGCCTTGTTAAAGATGGGGCGCTTATTCCGATGCAGCTTCCGTCGGATGCGTTCGCACAGCCGAACGAGCTTGTCGTAGTCATTTGCTTGGTCGGTTGTCACAGTAAAATACGCTACTCCCTCAAGCAGTTCCAACTCGTTGCGGCGCTCGGCATCCTTGTGGATCTTCTCGCGGCCGTCATGAATGGCATCGCTGTCGTAGTCGACCATCGCGGTCAGCACCTCTGGCAGCAGCCCGGCCTTTACTTTATCCCTGCCCACCTCGACTTTAGCCGTAAGCGTAATGTCGGGCGTGCGCTCCAACACGCGCAGTTTGCGCTCGCGCCCATCGTTGAGTCCATCGCGAATGAAAGCCTTCTTGTTGAGCTCGGCCTTGCCCAATGCATACCCGCCGTAGCGCGCAGGCAGCGACATAAACATGCACAGCCCCGACTCCCTCGGAGAGCGCGATCCCTCGATCACATACGCAAGCAGCGCCTTTGCCTTCGCGAGACCCCTTACCTTTGGGGACGCCTCGATATACGCCGCAATGAGCTCCTTCGTCGTGAGCCTGCCATCGCGCATGCCCCCATCCCTGCTTGTCACCCCACCGGGAGCAAGGTTATCCAACCGGTAGTTCGATGTCATGGCATAGCCGGCATAGATGGCCTCGGCCGCAGAGCTGTCGTGCGCAACCTGCACAAACGCCAGCTCGGGGGAGCACACATACGCATCCAGGCCGCCCATCCAGTGGCCCAGCGAGATAAACGAGCCCGCCGGGAGCTCGTTGGTGCACAGGTGCGTCTTAACATGCTTGCTCTGCCGACGGTCGGCACGCGATGGCACCAGCAAATCCAGCGTTTGGATCCCCAGATCATAGCGATCGATAAAATCCTGCGCCTCTTGGTCCAACAGCGCACAGGCACCTGCAATCGACACGACCTCTGGTTCCGAATCCCCAAAACGAGGGTTCGGCAGGTGCGCCAAAAGCGCCAACGCAGCGTTATGTGAAACGATAAAGTAACCCATGGCGCGAAGATAGCACGCGCGTCGGCGGCCGCTGGCGGTCCTGGCGAGTTTTCGGCAAACGACCAGCAGTTTTTTGCCGCGGCGCAACCAAAGTGTTCATTCGTCGACGTCTAAATGCAAATCCGTCAAGCTTTTGGCAAGGTTGCCGCTCAACTGACCAAAAGCTGACCATTTGCTTGCCCATTTACTTGACGGTGCACCCTCGCCAAAATGCTCCGCGGCTTCTCGGGCGGTCGAAGTGCTCGTTTAGCGACCACACACTCGCCGCTGGGGTATCCTTGGAGCACATGCACCGCAAGCCGCACAAAGGAGCCGCCATGCGCACCGAGCTCGATGTTCCCTTTTCGCACAAAGACAAGGCCAAGGCCCTGGGCGCCAAGTGGGACCGGGCCAAGAAGATCTGGTACGTGCCCGATGGCGTCAACCCCGAGCCCTTTGCCGCGTGGCTGCCCGGCGTGGATCGCTCCGACCCCAGCGCGCCCTACATCTACCTGGTGCTGGGCAAGCGCGAATGCTGGAAGTGCCACGAGCAGACGACGGTCGCGGCCTTTGGCATTCCATATCGGGTGGCCGAGGACTCGGGCAGCAAGGCTGCGCCCAACGCCGCGCCCGCCATGGACGATGCGGGCCACATCGTGATCGACACCGCCCGCGCCAATGCCGTGGCCATCGCCCCTGCACTGGGCTGCGTGCCGGCCGAGATCCGCGACTACCTGCGCGAGCGCTGCGGCTACAAGCCCGTTACGTCGCGCGCCACCAAGACCGCATCGCTCGCCAGCACCTGCACCGGCTGCGGCGCGCTGCAAGGCAGCCATTACCTGTTCGAGGAGCCCACGTCGCCGTTTGCACTCACGGCCATCAACAAGCTGCCCGCGCTGGAGTTCGTGCGCGTGGAAGTCGCCGGCGTCTACGGCATCCCCGCCAGTCAGAGCAACTTTGACCAGGCGCTCTTCACCTGGGCACGCGACCACCACACCCAGTTCCACAAGCCCTTTTGCGAAGGGATTTATCTGTAAGGCATCTTAGGCACCGGCGAGTACTTCTGGCGGCGAGTCACCGTCTAAAGATAGAAGCGCTCGAGCGTGGATAATCTCCCATTTTTGACAGCCTTTCAGCCCAAAAACGTCCGATAATCCACCCTCAGTTTTCAATCGTCCAAAAATCCTCGCTCGCTAGCTGACAATTAGGCATCAGCATCGTCATAGGAAATAGTGCATCCGCAGGTAGGGCATTGCTGAGGATAGACCGGAAGGCGCAAGCCCATCCGAGCCCGCGGGTTGGCGGCATGTTTGTCGCGAGCGTCGATAAAGCAGATGTCTAGGCATGGGAGGTCTGCGCCGCAGCGAGGGCAGGGCAGGCAGATTTGGCTACAGCCGGCCTCAACGGGCGGGAACAGGCTCCGGTCCATTAACGCTCGCGGTAAGTTTCCATATGCGCCGCGCGCGATATCGCTTCGCCATCCCATGGGCTCCCCTTTCCCGTTTTAACCGTTGAGGAGAGGATGGCAGGATCGTGCAGCTCTCGATGCGGCGCAGCGCGATCCGATCAATCGACATGATTGGGTCGTGGCGAGCAACACCCGACTAATACGGAGCAACCGCCTCCGCCCGACGCCGCGATTCCGAGAAAGCGAACTCAGCTCGATGGGCTTCGAGGAATCGGGCGTTAGGACGCAAGCGATGTTCGTCCGGCTCGCGCAGCACCGAGCCTGCAAACGTCGCATAATCCGTATGCTCCAGAAGGTACGACCCGCAAAGTTGATAGTCGCCACGCACCAACTCAAACGAAATCAGATGGGCGTCGAACAGCGAATGTAGGTCACGGCGCAGCAGAATACCGTTGCTGACAACCTGCGACTTGGGACCCGAATAGTTCTCAATATGCGCAGCTTCGAGCGCTTCGCTGACATTGCAGCCCGAAACAGCACACTTACCGGTATAGGCCTCAAAGAGCTGAGTGCGGAAACGCTGCTGGCCGATTCGCTCACGGCGCAGCGCGTAGCGGACCTTTTCTTCGTCGCTCGCCGAGGCGCCGGAAAACTCCGCCGCGATTGGATCGTCCTTCATGTAGCTCATGTCGGGGTAGAAACGTGCATCGGGTCCGCCCTTGTGAACGGGGCCATGCAGTACAAACCAGCTGTTCTCCGGCTCGTAGCGCTCAACGAACGCTAGGCCGAGCACCTTGTAGCCAGCGCTCGTTGCAAAGAACACGCCAACGGGAACGCCGCACTCCATGCAGTTGATCATTTTTTCGTTATAGCGTTGGTCGCGCCAGCTTTCAACCGAAGCACTTTGCGATGAATACTTGAACACCCACGTGCCGTCCTCAAGATAGAGCGGGGGAACATCGGAATAGCTCCCACTTGTAGAGCTATGCACCGAAAGCGCAGAGGTCTTTTCCACAGGATGCTTGATGTGTCCACGACCCGGCCAATAAATACCTGATTGACGCGAAACGCAAAAGGTCTCAGAGCCAATCATCATGCGATAAGGATACTGGGGGCTATCAGCTTTAATGTTATGAGGAAGTTTTTCCCAAATCTCGCCACGCTGCTCCTCGCGCAAGAACCACTCCCAAGCCAAAACATACTCAGTCGGCACAAGGCTACAAGCGCGGTCGTAACTCGGCCGAGCAATCAGCGGAACACTAGAAGCGATGCCGTCCATAAGGAACCTCCAGGAAGAACAGTTCTCCACATTATCGCCTACGCAGCAATGGCACCGCACGAAAAAGGGCCCACTTCCCCCGAAGTGGGCCCTTGGGCTAGCCGTATTTAAGCAAACGTTGGCATTATGGCGTTGCGACACCGGCGAGCTTGACGCTGACGTTATAGGTCGTCGGGCTGTTCTCGATGGATTTGCCGTTAACGCAATCCGCGTCGGTTCCTTCCATCCAAATGTAGACGTGAACGGCAATGCCCTTGTAGCCAACACCAGTTGCAATGGGGTTAGTGTCCGCAGCAACCGAATAATCACCGCTCGTGCCCTTAGTGGCAACCCATCCGTCCGTGCCGCCAGTATAGATGTGCCTATAGGTCGCCTGCGCGAGCGTCGGCTTACCATCAATGTTCTGGATGCTCGTCCAGCCAGCAATGGCGGTTGCGTCGTTACCCTTGCCCTTCTCATCGCTCATGGCATACACGACGCGCAGGTCCTCCGGACCGGTGCCCGACTTACCGTTATCCCCAATCGCCTGCGTGGTAATCGCAACGCGCAGAGAACCAACCATGGTCTCCGAAGCTTCGCCGCCCACGGGCTCAATCGTTACGGGCGCACCATCAGATGCATCGAGATAAACATCAGCCGTACCAGTATCGGTAATGGTGTAGACGATGTAGTCGCTTTTAATGAAAGCGTTGTACTTCTTGCCAGCAACCTCATACTCGCCCGGCAAAGCCTTGGCAGTCGTTGAGAAATTGGGCGTTGAATAGTCGGTTACCAGGCCTTGGTTGTCCCAGCCGTTGCAAACGTACCAATTCTTAAGGTCGTCAGTCGAGGACGGGCTGAGCGTGGCACCCATGGTCTGGGCCTCAAGCGACTTCTGCTCGCCACCATGTTGGGCGCCGTTCTTGAGTTCATCGATCTGGAGGATGAAACCATTGGTCGTCGCGCTAATGGTTGACGTGGTTGCGGAGACCTTTGTATTCGCAACGTACCACGCATAGGTCGCTGCCGACAGGGCAAACGCAGAGAGGACCACGCTAACGGCGGCCGCAACAAGTTGTGTTTTTAGGCTCTTAGACGATTGCACGTAATCCTCCTTTCAAAAACAAAACGGGCGCCCGGCGCATAAGCCGGGCGCCCGTTAAAACGCATGGGATAGCTTAGTTTACCTAGTGACAGCGTTGTTTGCGCCCGCCACGTCTTTGCCCTGGGTGTTGACCGGGGTGGCGGTAAACGAGATATTCACACCAACATTCTTAAGAGAAGTGAAGTTATCGGTGTAAACTTTTTCGGCAGAGCCGTCATAGAAGACATAGGCCGTAACGTTAACAGAGCCACCAGCGTCAATCGCGTCGGCAAGAACGCCGTCGGTGTTGTTACCAGTAACCGCAGTGTTGTCGAAATAAGCGCTTACCAGCGCGCCATTCTCCGAGACCTTGTACACGCCCCACTTATCACCGCACACCAGCAAAACGGAGACGGCGTCTTTGAGACCATTTTCGTCGGTCGCGCCAGAGCCCGTAACTTCAACCTTGGAGACTTTAAGACTCTTGAAAGAGCCGGCCTTTGCATCACTGGTGCCAATCTTAAAGGTTTCTGCGATGGCAAACTCTCCGTCAACGGCGGCCTTAGGATCGCCAACATCATAGCGAGAATGCTCAAGAATCGTAGCTTCGCCCTTTTTCTGCGCATATGCAGACTGGAAAAGCGGCTTGGTAGTTTCGGTAACGAGAGAGCCTTCCTTACCATTCACGACCTGCGATGGGTACAGATCCTTAGCCGCTGCGCCGGCAACCGCGAAGGAAATGCTCGTGTTGTTGAGCTCTTCGTCGGTCTTAGCAATCTTCAGGAACGGAGCGTTCGACTGGGCAGAGATCGTTGCGGTCTCGGCCTTAACCGTGTTGTTGCTCACAAACCATGCGAAGGTGGCGGAGCCGAGGGCTACGGCTGCCACGAGGACCATGGCGATGGCGGCGCCCATCTGCTTTTTTAATGCCTTGGTATCCATGCGGACCCCTTTCTTTCCCCATTCATCCCAGATGACCCTTGAGAAGCCCGGAAGGGGAGCCCGCGCTTTCGTGTTGGATGTTGCTTGCCCATCCTTTAGACAGGAATTGAGAATACCATAATTCTTACGATTTCCTTATGAGTTTTCGGCAGCCCACATTCCGGCAGATTCATAGGTCTACCTCGGGTTATATGTGGTGCCATGTGAACATCGTTTACCTTATTTGATCTCTATCCCGCAAAGCCGTAAGTCCCTCTTAAGCCTTGCGACCGCAGCGCCACGTCATCGCATACATCCACTTTCCGCCAAGCTTCGCCCTAGCCCTTCCCCACTCGCTATACTGGTGTGGCACGTGTCATTTTTGCCTGCTAAACGGGCTATTTGTTGGGAGGGCTCATGCCTGCCGCCACTCAACCCAAGGGAAGCGTTTCCGTCGGATCGATCAAGCCGGTGACGCGCAAAGCCGTCCGCTGCCAGCGCGAAGTCGCCTGGTTGGTCACGCAGGCGGCCGGCAAGCTCGTCGCCACCACCGACGACGTCAACGCCCCCACGCCCAGCTTTGTGCTGGCGGCGGCGTTGTCGTACACCCGCGAGCAGGAGCAGACCGCCCAGGAGGACGGACACGCGATTGACTACGAGGCCGTCATGAGCCCCGACCTTGCGAGCTTTTGTGCGGCCGCAGGACTGCCCGCAGCACCCAACGCGCTTTCGGACGCGGGCTACATGTTCACCCTCTCGGGCGCGGACCTCATCCGCGACGTTTACGCCTACTGCAGCGACCTGGGTGAGCGCATGGGAGACGCGGTGCAGGTCAAACCGGGCTACGCGATCAAGCTCGCGCTGCGACTGTTCCTGCTGGATGCCGCCACGGGCAACGGCAGCGCCTCCAAAGACAACACTTGCGCATAGCAAAAGCGCCGGGCCGGGAAATCGATCCCGGCCCGGCGCTTGTTCGTTCTACTTGTCGCCATCTTTCACGGGCGAGTTCTTTTGGTTGCGACGGTTACTCCAGGTCACGTTGTGTTCCTTGTAGTAATCGGGCGCCTCGTTGCCGCTCGCGCTAATGGGGTCGTTGCCGGTCAGGGTGTCGGCAATATCCTGCACAAACTTAATGAACAGGCTCGAGTCGTCGGTCTCGGACGAATCAAAGTCAAAGCCAAACTCCACCGCGCCGCCGATGATCTTGTCCACGCACTCCGGGTCGTCGCCGTCCAGCCAAATGACCACGGTGTACTTGTCCACATCGCCCACGCGGAAGTTAGTGTGGCTAATGGTCGTCACCACGTCTTTGGACGCAAACGGCTCGGTGTTGGGCTCGGGATTGCCGTCGGCCGCGGCGGCCGCGTAGGTGGTGGGCTCGCCGTTGCGATACACCCGCACGCGCGCCGCCTTCTCCACGCCCTTGCTAGCGCTGACCACCTTGAGTTTGGCGCTGTAGCCCAGATCGGTCTTGCCGGCGTTACGGATATAGAAGGTGTACGCCACGTAGTTTTTGCCGTTGTGGCTGCCGTCGACGTTATCCAGGTTGTCGGGCAGGTCGTCGGCGGCGATATTGGTGCCGTTGTCCACGGCGTCGGCCGCCAGGCGCGCGGTGGCGTTGTTAAAGTCGCCGTTGTCGGCAATGGCCACGCCGCGGCGGAACAGCTCCAGGCGGTTGAGGTTGATGGTGAAGTTGCCCATGTTTTCCTGCATAAACGACAGGGCGAACAGCACGCCAAAGGCAAGCGCCAGCACCACGAGGGCCTTTTGCAACTTGTCCATGCGCAGCAGCGCCGTGCCGATGCGCTCCATACGGCGCTTGGGCATGTACATGGATACGACCGCGTCGGGGTCGATGTCGTCGAGGTCCTGGTCGGCCAGCGCCTGCTCCAGCTCCTCGATGCGCACCACGCCGCGCAGGTCGCGCTTGGGTTTGGGCTTGCGTTTGGGTTTGCCGAAGCGCTTGCGCGGGGCGGGGTCTGTGCTGGGGGTGTCCTCGGGCTGACTCTCGGTCAAATCCCCGGCTACACCCTCAGCCTGATTCTCGGCCAAATCCTCGGCAGCTTGATCTTTGTTGTCGTTACGCTTGAACAGAGCCATGGCGATCAGATCTTATATTTAGTGCGGATGCAGCCGACGTATTCTTTGACGAGCTCGCGCTCCATGTCGTCGGCATAACGGAACTGCAGGCCGCAGACGTTGCGGTACAGGCTGCCCTTGGGCGCGCGGCGCACCCAACACACGATGCCCAGCTGCTCGGGCAGCTCGTGGCGCTCGCCCTGCAGGCGGATCGCGGGCATTTGCACGGCCAGGGCCTCGCCCACGTCGGGGTAATCGTTGAGGTAGATGGCCAGACCGCCGGCCGAGACGTCGATGGTCATAGCGTCCTCGGGCTCGGGGGTCGGCGCGTTGTCGCGCTGGTAGGTCAGGCGCATGGCGACCTTAAAACGCTCGTCGCGGCGCTTGACAAAGCTGCGCTGCTCGGCGACTTTGCGCATTTTCCAGTAGGTGCGGATGCCCTTTTTCTCGACTGCCTCGGGATAGCCGGCGAGCACGAACGTCTCCTCGCCCACTTTGTACTGCAGCAGCAGCTTTTGGTTTTCGTCCATGATGAGCGGCTTGCCGGCGAGCATGGGCGCGCTCATAAGGAAGTACGCCTCGTCCAGGTCCTCTTTGTACGTGGCGAGCATGTTGAAGTCGGTTTTTTGGCCCATGGGCACGTCGAATGCCACCTGAAGCTTGGTCCCCGGCGTTATCTGCTGCTCTGCCATGTATTCTCCCCTAGTCGCGGGCGCCGATATCATCGTCGTGCGCGATGCGCATTGGGCTATTGTAACTGCTTTGCTGTGGGTTGCAGCGCAGGGTGCGCGAAATGGTGCGGATGCGGCGGCGCGGGTGAACGTGCAGCCGCTCTGTGCGCGGCATCAATCTGGCAGCGATGCATGTCCCCGACAGACCGTCTGTCTGCCTGCCTCTCAGCTATCTCTCGTAATTATCTCTCGTCTCTCATTTATCTCTCAGCTTAGAGATGAGTGAGAGATGAGAGACAAATTGGCCGTTATTGGTTCAATCAAATCACGTTCGCACATGTAAACGCATGTATACAGGAACTTTGACTCGATCCCCCGGCCACCTTGCAGCATTGCTATCTCTCGTAATTATCTCTCATCTTTCTGCTATCTCTCGTATTAGAAATGAGTGAGAGATGAGAGATACGCGAGCGATGCATGAGCGTGGATTATTGGACGGTTGAAAAATGAGCGTGGATATTTGGACGGTTTTTGGGCTTTTGGAGGCCGATTCCGTCCGAAAATCCACTGTAATTCGGCTGGCGTCCGAAAATCCACGCTCGTGTGTCAGAAAATCCACGCTCATCCGGCAGATTGGTCGAGGGCCCCATATGGGTATACTCTCGAGGATTCGACTCGATTCGCCCCCGCTGGGGCGTCAAAGGAGACTGCATATGCCCACCACCTCAACCGACCCGCGCGCCGCGGCCGCCGCGCTGCTGGTGCCCGGTACCACCTGCCACGGCTTTGCCGTCGAGCGCTGCGAGACCGTGCCCGAGCTCGACTCGGATGCCTACGTGCTGCGCCACACCGCCTCGGGCGCTCGCCTGCTGTACCTGGCATGCGACGATGAGAACAAGGCCTTTGCCATTGGCTTTAAGACGCCGCCGGCCGATTCCACCGGCGTGTTCCATATTCTTGAGCACTCGGTGCTGTGCGGATCGGCCAAATTCCCCGTCAAGGAGCCGTTTGTCGACCTGATCAAGAGCTCCATGCAGACGTTCCTCAACGCCATGACCTACCCCGACAAGACCATCTACCCCGTTGCCACCACCAACGAGCAGGACCTGTACAACCTGATGGACGTGTACCTGGACGCGGTGTTCAACCCGGCCATCTATACCAAGCCGACCATTTTTGAGCAAGAGGGCTGGCACTACGAGCTGGACCTGCCGGAGAGCGTCGAGGGCGAGGGCGACGGCGGCACCGCCAGCCTGCGCGAGGGCACGCTGCGCTATAACGGCGTGGTGTTCAACGAGATGAAGGGCGCGCTGTCCGACCCCATGAGCGTGCTGGACGACGCCGTCAACGCCGCGCTCTATCCCGACACCGCCTATGCGCGCGAGAGCGGCGGCGACCCGCGCGCGATTCCCGCGCTCACCTACGAGCAGTTCCTGGACACGCACGCGCGCCACTACAACCCCTCCAACTCCTACATTACGCTCTACGGCGACCTAGATGTGGACCGCGCACTGGCGTTTTTGGACGAGCTTTATCTGTCGCAGCCGAGTGCCGCGAGCCGCCGCATGGACGCTGCCGTTGCCGCCGGCGAGGACCCGTCCACGCTGGCGCCCAATCCGCTGGACGTGCAGGCGCCTGTGACCTGCGAGTATAAGCGAGTCGAGATGGCCACCACGCCCGAGAACGCCCTGGTGGGCCTGGGCCTGGTGCTGGGCAGTGCACTCGACCGCAAGCGCACGATCGCGGCGGATATCCTGTTCGAGGCGCTGCTGGGTTCCAACGAAGCACCGGTTAAGAAGGCCATTCTAGCCGCCGGCCTGGGCGGCAACGTGGTGAGCTACACCGCGGCCGAGAGCCTGCAGCCCTACGAGCTCATCATGCTGCAAAACGCGCAGCCCGGCGTGGCGCGCGAGCTGCGTCGCGTGTTCCAGGACGCCTGCCGCGACCTGTGCGAGCACGGCGTTCCGCGCGAGCGCCTGGAAGCCATCATCAGCAGCAACGAGTACGACCTGCGCCAGCGCGACTACGGTATCGCCGACGGCGTGGCCATTGCGTGCGACGCGCTGAGCACATGGCTCTACGATGACGACGCTGCGACGCTGGCGCTCAAGTATGGCCCGGTGTACGAGGAGCTACGCGGCGAGCTGGACGGCAGCTATTTTGAGGACCTGCTGCGCGAGCTCGTGCTGGAGAACGACCACATGGCACTGGTCGAGCTGGTGCCGGTGGACGCCGCCGAGGGCGCAGAGGGTGCCGAGGCCGCCGAGCTGGCAGCCAAGCGTGACGCCATGACCGATGCCGAGCTTGCCGATGTGGTCGAGCGCACAGCCACGCTGCGTGCCGCGCAGGAGGCCGAGGACACGCCCGAGGCCAAGGCCACGCTGCCGCGCCTGCGCGTGTCCGACATTGGCGAGGCGCGCCCCGAGCCGCCGCTCGTTGTGGACACGACCGCGCCCATCCCCTGTCTGCGCCACGGCATTCCCACCAACCGCCTGGCCTACGTCATGCAGTACTTCGACCTGAGCTGCGTCGCATTTGAGGACCTGCCCTACGTGACGCTGCTCTGCCGCCTGCTCAAGCAGCTGCCCACGCGCGAGCATTCGGCTGAGGAGCTCGACAACCTGCTCGCCGGCAAGCTGGGCTTTTTGAGCTTTACGACCGAGGTCATGACGCAGCCCGACGTGGACGGCGTGCGCCCCTATCTGCTGGTGAGCGCCGGAGCCCTGTCCGAGAAGATCGATGCGCTGGCGAGCCTGCCGCGCGAGGTGTGGTCGAGCACGCTTTTGCTCGATGCCGATGCCGACCGCGTGCGCGACGTGCTCACGCAGATTCGCATTGGGCTTGAGCAGGGCTTTATCAACAACGGTCACTCGGCGGCGCTCTGTCGCGCGATGAGCTACAGCTCGCCTTCGGCCGTGGTGCGTGAGCAGCTTTCGGGCGTGGATTTCTATCTGTTCCTGCGCGATCTGCTCGAGCACTTTGACGAGCGCTTGGACGGCTTACGTGCCAAGCTCGCCGAGCTGGCGGGCCGCATCTTTGTGGCCGATGGCTGCCTGGCGAGCTTTACCGGCAGCGATGATGACTTTAACGCGTACTGGGCCGCCGCGGGCGACCTGAGGCTGGGCGCGGGCGCTGTCGGCCGCGACGCGCTCGTAGTGCCGACGCCGCGCGACCGCCACGAGGCATTTGTCATCCCCAGCGACATCTGCTTTGCCGCGCGTGCGTGCGATCCGCGTCGCTTGGGCATTGACGTGACAGGCGCTTGGGCGGTTGCCGCCAACGCGCTCTCCTACGACTACCTGTGGAACGAGATTCGCGTGAAGGGCGGTGCGTACGGCTGCGGATTCCGCGCAGCCGGCGAGCGCCAGACGGCGTTCTACACCTACCGCGACCCGGCGATCGATCCTTCGATTGAGCGCGTGGAGCGCGCGGGTGCATGGCTTGGCAGCTTTGAGCCCGACGAGGCCGCCTTTGAGGGCTTTATCGTAAGCTGCGTGAGCGGCATGGACGCGCCGGTGAAGCCGTACGCGCTCACCAAGCGCCGCAACACGACCTACCTGGCCGGACTCGATCCCAACGCGCGCGAAAAGCGCCGCGCCCAGATGCTCGCCGCCACGCCCGGTGAACTGCGCTCGCTCGGCGCCGACGTGACACGCATCGCAGCCGAGTCGCCGACCTGCGTCTTTGGCGGCCGAGATGTCATCGCCAAGAGCAACGCCGGTTTCAACGTCATCGACCTGCTCGCCTAACCACCAAAGGTAGATTTTTGGGACATGCCCGAAAATCTACCTTTTTTCTGCGGCTTGGGCGGGGCGGCGCAGCCCACCGCGGCGGTTTGTCTCAATCTGTAACATCTAGACGGCAATATCGGCTCCAGATGTTACAGATCGAGACGTTTCCGAATGTCGCCGGCTCTTTGTCTCGATCTGTAACAGCTAGGCCCATTTTTGCCGAGTTACTGTTACAGATCGAGACGAACTGCCGCAGACGCCCACTCCACAGCACAGACCACCACAAAGGTGCCTGTCCCCTTTCTCAGTGGTGATTCGAACACTTGTTCTATACGTACACATGTTCTATATTATGAGTGTTTGCATCGGACTTAAATTGCAACTAGAATATAGTTGCAGAATGTGAGGCGGGATGACTCGAGCCGATAAACTCATCGCCCAACTGTTTAGCTGCCCTTCGACGTATCGGTATGCCGATTTTTTAAAAGTCATGGTCTCATATGGCTTTGAAATGGACAGCAAAGGCAAGACTTCCGGATCGCGCGTTCGCTTCTACAGGCCCTCAGATGGCAGGATGTTCGTGATGCACGCGCCTCATCCATCTGACGAATTGACAGCGGGGACCATTCGAAACATCGTTCGATTTCTGCAGGATGTCGGAGGCAGTCATGAGTAACGTTTTGGCATACAAGGGCTATTTCGCCCCAGTCGAGTTCGATGCCGAGCAGCGTGTACTAACAGGTATGGTCGCCGGCATTAGAGACGCAATCGTATTTGAAGGCTCCACGGCTGAAGAAGTGGAACAATGCTTCCACGACGCCGTCGACGATTACCTTGAGTTTTGCGCCGAGAAGGGCAAAGAGCCCGAGCGGGCTTTTAAGGGCTCGTTCAACGTAAGAACGGGCTCTGAGCTCCACAAACAGGCGGCGCTGGCAGCGGCAAAGAAGGGCGAGTCACTCAATAAGTTTGTGACTGAAGCGATCGCTGCGGCGCTATAGCGTTAACGCATGGGCCAAAACCACCACAAAGGGGACAGTGAACTGCGCCCCGAAACTTGGACT
>NZ_QSAS01000011.1:0-60729 GCF_003465485.1 Collinsella sp. AF11-11
CGCTGCATGAGCATGCCCTTCTGGCGCGAGGACCTCTAAGGTTTTCAGTTTCCGGTGCGGTTTCCCTACAGCCGCACCGGTTTCGCCCGTCAAACGGGCAACACTAATACTTACGTAATTCATTTCTTCGAAAGGAATCGAACCATGGGTGTTAACCTCTCCGGCCGTAGCTTCCTCAAGCTCCTCGACCTCACCACCGAGGAGATTGAGTACCTGCTCAAGCTCTCCAAGAACTTCAAGGACATGAAGCGTGCTGGCGTTCCGCACCGCTATCTCGAGGGCAAGAACATCGTCCTGCTCTTCCAGAAGACCTCCACTCGTACCCGCTGCGCCTTCGAGGTCGGCGGCATGGACCTGGGCATGGGCGTCACCTACCTCGATCCGGGTTCGTCGCAGATGGGCAAGAAGGAGTCCATCGAGGACACCGCCCGCGTTCTCGGCCGCATGTATGACGGCATCGAGTTCCGCGGCTTTGCCCAGGACGACGTCGAGGAGCTCGCCGCTAAGTCCGGCGTGCCCGTGTGGAACGGCCTGACCACCGAGTGGCACCCCACCCAGATGCTCGCCGACATCCTGACCGTCCAGGAGAACTTCAACTACGACATCAAGGGCAAGACCCTCGTCTTCATGGGCGACTGCAAGAACAACGTCGCTCGCTCCCTCATGGTTGTCTGCTCCAAGCTCGGCATGAACTTCGTGGCCTGCGGCCCCGAGGAGTGCATGCCCGCTGACGACGTCATCGAGGCCTGCAAGCCCATCGCCGAGGCCAACGGCTGCACCATCAAGCTGACCACCGACGTCAAGGACGGCGTCACCGGTGCCGACGTTCTCTACACCGACGTTTGGGTCTCCATGGGCGAGCCCGACGAGGTCTGGGCCGAGCGCATCGCTCAGCTCACCCCGTATCGCGTTACCTCCGAGGTCATGGCTATGGCCAACCCGGGTGCCATCTTCCTGCACTGCCTGCCCAGCTTCCACGACACTAACACCACGATTGGCGCCGAGAAGTGCGAGCAGTTCGGCATCACCGAGCAGGAGGTCACCGACGAGGTCTTCGAGAGCCCCGCTTCCAAGGTCTTCGACGAGGCCGAGAACCGCATGCACACCATCAAGGCTGTCATGTACGCTACGCTCAAGTAAGAGCATCTAGCATCTCGCTCGGGGTGCATTGCTGCGCACCCCGAGCACTTTTGTCTGGTAAAAATCTCGCACCGAACGACATGCACGGCACGGAAGAGCCGCTTCGGGCGAGATCAGTAAATGATTTATGAAGGGGGGATGAGAACTATGACTGAGACCGCTAAGAAAAAGCGCGGTATGCCTTCATCGTTCACCATTCTTCTTGCTCTGCTGGCAATCGTCGCGGTTGTTACCGTTATCGTCTCCGGTACGTCCGGTGGCGCGGTTGCCGCTGCCCGCTTGAGCGATTTCTGCACCGCCCCGGTCAAGGGCTTCGCTGACGCTCTGCCCGTCTGCCTCTTCGTTATGATCCTCGGCGGCTTCCTCGGCATGATGACCGAGACCGGCGCCCTGGACAACGGCATTGCCGTTCTGGTGCAGAAGCTTAAGGGCAATGAGATCATGCTCATTCCCGTGCTGATGCTCATCTTCTCCCTCGGTGGTACCACCTATGGTATGTGCGAGGAGACCGTTCCCTTCTACGCCCTGCTCGCCGCTACCATGATGGCTGCTGGCTTCGACCCCATGGTCGGCGCTGCAACCGTCCTGCTCGGCGCTGGCTGCGGCTGCCTCGGCTCCACGGTTAACCCGTTTGCCGTCGGCGCTGCCGTCGACGCTCTGACCGGCGTTGGCATTGAGGTCAACCAGTCCATCATCATCGGCCTCGGTGCCGTCCTGTGGATTGTTACCACCGCCATGTCCATCTTCTTCGTCATGAGCTATGCCAAGAAGGTCAAGGCTGACAAGGGTTCCACCATCCTTTCGATGCAGGAGCTCAAGGACGCCGAAGAGGCTCACGGCAAGGCTGCTTCCGAGGTTCACAAGGAGGTCAAGCTCACCGGTCGTCAGAAGGGTGTTCTGATCGCCTTTGCCTTCACCTTCGTCGTCATGATCGTCGGCTTCATCCCGCTGGCCGACCTTAACGAGGGCGTCGCCAACTTCTTCGATGCTGGCGCTGTCTATGACGCCGACGGTAACGCCATCGTTCAGGGCTGGTCTGCCCTGATCACCGGCCTGCCCATTGGTCAGTGGTACTTCGACGAGGCTTCCACCTGGTTCTTCCTCATGGCTGTCCTGATCGGTATTATCGGCGGCCTGTCCGAGAAGCAGATCGTCAACACCTTCATCACCGGCGCTGCCGACATGATGTCCGTTGTCCTCGTCATCGCCCTCGCCCGTGGTATCTCCGTCCTCATGGCTAGCACCGGCCTCGACGTCTACGTCCTCGACGCTGCCGCCAATGCTCTGGCTGGCCTGTCCGGCGTGATCTTCGCTCCCATGAGCTTCCTGGTCTACTTCGGCCTGTCCTTCCTGATCCCCTCGACCTCCGGTATGGCTACTGTCTCCATGCCCATCATGGGACCGCTGGCTGTTAAGCTCGGCTTCTCGCCCGAGGTCATGGTCATGATCTTCTCCGCCGCCATCGGCGTCGTGAACCTGTTCACCCCGACCTCCGGCGCCATCATGGGCGGTCTTGCCCTGGCCAAGATCGAGTGGACGACCTGGCTCAAGTTTGCTCTTAAGCTCATCGTCGCTCTCTCCGTCGTCTGCGCCATCATCCTGACCGTCGCTTGCGTGATGCTCTAAGTACCCCTTGGGTACCCCACGGAAACCATGACGATCCTATAACGGATCACCTGGTCATCGTCTGTCCGGTGGGGTAACCCCACCGGTAGACTCCTACCTTTGGCCCCCTCCCGTTCCGTGCGCGGGAGGGGGCGCACTTATGTTGCGCGGTTCTACGAACCACGCAACCAGTTGACGCTGCGCGCCGCCCAGGACGACAATTTGTCATTCAAAAGGCAAGGCATGACCAAAAGGTCTATGCCTTGCCTTTTTCATGCCAACTTGTACGTCCTGGACGGCGCTCGCTGACTTATGCTCAACCTGCGACGCTGTTATTGTTGGTGCAGGGGAACAGCTTGCCCGCTCTGGTGCCCGTTCGTTGACTTTGGCTCTGCCTGTGACGTTTCCATTGTTGGTGCGGAGTGACTTGGTTCCTGCTTCAAATTAGCTATCCCGGGTCCCCGGTGGTTGCGGTGGCGTGTTTGGTTGGTGCCTGTTGGTGGCCAGGCCCTTGCGAGAGGCAGGCTCCGTTATAATCGCCTAGAACATTAAATGGAAACGGGACGGGAGCCATACATGCGCCAGGGTTTCGACAACGCGAAGTATATCGAGCTGCAGGCTGCTCACATTAAGGAGCGCATCTCGCAGTTTGGCGGCAAGCTGTATTTGGAGTTTGGCGGCAAGCTGTTCGATGACTATCATGCCAGCCGCGTGCTACCGGGTTTTGAGCCGGACAGCAAGTTCCGCATGCTCAAAAGCATCGCCGACGATGTCGAGGTTATCATCGCGATCAACGCGAACCACATCGAGAAAAACAAGGCTCGTGGTGACCTTGGCATTACCTATGACGAGGATGTGCTGCGCCTGGTTGACCTGTTCCGCGGCAACGGCTTTGCTGTCGCGGCCGTGGTCATCACCCAGTACGCTGGACAGCCCGCTGCCGATGTGTTCCGCAACCGCCTGAACGCGCTCGGTATTCCCGCCAAGCTGCACTATCCCATCGAGGGGTATCCGCACGATGTCGATCTGATTGTGTCCGACGACGGCTATGGCAAGAACGAGTTTGTCGAGACCACCCGACCGCTCGTTGTCGTGACGGCGCCCGGCCCTGGCTCGGGCAAGCTAGCTACTTGCCTGTCTCAGCTCTATCACGAGCACAAGCATGGCACGGCCGCCGGCTATGCCAAATTCGAGACCTTCCCGGTTTGGAATCTGCCCCTTACGCATCCGGTCAATATTGCCTACGAGGCCGCCACGGCTGACCTCGACGATGCCAATATCATCGATTCGTTCCACCTTGAGGCCTACAACAAGACCACGGTCAACTACAACCGCGACGTCGAGGCCTTCCCGGTAGTCCGTGCCCTGATGGAAAAGATCCTGGGCAAGAGCCCCTACCAGAGCCCTACGGACATGGGCGTCAATATGGTCGGCTTTGCCATCACCGATGACGATGCCTGCCGCGACGCTTCCAAGATGGAGATCGTCCGCCGCTACTTTACCGCGGTCGAAAATGTGCGCCGTACCGGCGTGGGCGATGAGCAAGTCGACCGTCTCAAGATTATTATGAAGAAAGCCGGCATCGATAAGAACTACTCACCGGCGCGCTCAGCGGCCCTCACCAGGGAGCAGCTGACGGGTGGTCCCGTGGGTGCCATGGTCATGCCCGATGGCTCCGTGGTGACCGGTAAGACCTCCACGCGCCTGGGCGCCGCAAGTTCGCTCATTATGAACGCCCTAAAGCATGTCTCGGGCGTCGACCTTGAGCTCGAGGTCATTAGCGATGAGGCGATCGAGCCCATCAGCAAGCTCAAGACGCATTTCCTGGGCAGCAAAAACCCGCGCCTCCACACCGACGAGACGCTTATGGCGCTGTCGATCACCTCGGCCACGAGTGAGACGGCCGCTCGCGTCCTTTCGGGCCTGGAGCAGCTGCGCGGTTGCGATGCCTTCTTTAGCGTGATTATCTCGCCGACGGACGAGACGGTACTGCGCAAACTGGGTATCAACGTGTGCTGCGAGCCCAAGTTTGAGCGCCGCGGTTTCTTCCATCGCTAAGTTTGAAGCACCGCGGTAATTGCATTGCATTTTGGCCGTATCGGGTTAGCGCCCGGTACGGCTTTTTGATCAATAAAGCGCCTATTTCGGCGAAAAAATAGCCGTTTACCTGCCTATAAACAATTTGAGCGGTATACAATAACCGTAACTGTTTCATCCTTAGCGGGATGCCGCATGATGGATATTACCTGCCATCGTGAGGTGTGTCGGTCGCGCACGGCGCGTTAGATGCTCGTGCTCGGTTTGAGGAGGCTGCTATGGCGGGCAAGGGTCGTGCGAGTGTCAACGATATGAAGCGTGTCGAGGTGCTGGTGTTGATGGAGATCGACCAGCAAACCGAAGACAATGGCGGGCCGTATGGTTTCTCGCGCAAAACGCTTGCCGAGCGCGTGGGGGTTTCGCCGTATCGTGCCCGCGCCGCAATCGATCGCTTGGATTCCGAAGGCATGATTGATGTCGTCTCGCGTTATAGCGACGATGGCGGTCAGCTTGCAAATGGTATTTGCCTCACCGAACGTGGCGAGTGGTATCTTGAGGGCGTCCGGACCGGCATGCTCGTTCAGGAAATGCTCGAGGACGAGGTTGCTGATCGATAGCAGCATGTAACCCTTGCCATAGCGACGCCGTCTGGGAAACCGGGCGGCGTTTTGTTTCAAGATTGAGAAATGCAATCGCACGCGAGAAAAATTGCGAACGGTCCGCGGCACGAGTATTACAATGAAGACCCGTAAGATGTGGATAAACAACTTCTACGGGAAGCGCAGGTAACTCAATATGACCAAGCATGTGTTCGTAACCGGTGGCGTGGTTTCGTCCCTGGGCAAGGGTATTACCGCGGCCTCGCTGGGCCGTCTGCTCAAGTCGCGTGGCTACAAAGTAACGATGCAGAAGGCCGACCCGTATCTGAACGTCGACCCCGGTACCATGAGCCCCTTTCAGCATGGTGAGGTCTTTGTAACCGAGGATGGTTACGAGTCCGACCTGGACCTGGGTCATTACGAGCGTTTTATTGATGAGAACCTGACCCGCGATTCCAACTTTACGACCGGTGCCATCTACAAAAGCCTAATCGCCCGCGAGCGTCGCGGCGACTTTTTGGGCGGTACCGTGCAGGTGATTCCTCACGTCACCAATGCCATTAAGGACAAGTTTCGCCGCATCGAGGAGCAGACCGGCTCCGATGTAGTCATCACCGAGCTGGGCGGCACGATCGGCGACATCGAGTCCCAACCGTTTGTCGAGGCCATCCGTCAGTACCGCAAGGAGGCCGGCCCCGAGAACGTCTGCTACATCCACGTGTCGCTCGTTCCCTATATTGCCGCCGCCCACGAGGTCAAGACCAAGCCCACGCAGCATTCCGTCAAGGAGCTCCGCAGCTTTGGTATCCAGCCCGATATTATCGTTCTGCGTTCCGACCACCATATCGACGATGCCATCCGCGGAAAGATCGCAAGCTTCTGCGACGTCGACACCGATTGCGTCTTTACCAATGAGGACTGCGCGAGCATCTACGACGTGCCGCAGCTGCTTGCCGAGCAGGACTTTGACCTGCGTATTTGCGAGCGCCTGGGCCTGGACCCGCGTGAGCGCGACATGAGCGAGTGGAATGAGTTCCTGCGTAAGCAGAACCATGCCAACCATCACGCCGATAAGGTTAAGATTGCCGTCGTGGGTAAGTACACGCAGCTGCCCGATGCGTACCTGTCGGTTATTGAGGCCCTGCACCATGCGGGCGTCTTCTACGATCGCCATGTGGACGTCCAGCTGATCGACGGCGAGAGCCTCGACGAGCAGAATGTCTCCGAGGTTCTGGGCGACGCCTCGGGCATCCTGGTCCCCGGCGGCTTTGGCAAGCGCGCCCTGGAGGGCAAGATCCTCGCGGCCGAGTTTGCCCGTGAGCACAAGATTCCGTATCTGGGCATTTGCCTGGGTATGCAGGTCGCCGTGTGCGAGTTCGCCCGCAACGTCGTCGGCCTTGCCGGTGCCAGCTCCTCTGAGTTCGATCCGGACGGCCCGTTTAGCGTCATCGATCTGATGAGCTCGCAGGAGGACGTGACCGAGAAGGGCGGCACCATGCGCCTGGGCGCCTATCCGTGCAAGCTCGCCGCCGATACCCTTGCTCGCGAGGCATATGGCGAGGAACTCGTCTACGAGCGTCACCGTCACCGCTTTGAGTTCAACAACGCCTTCCGCGACCAGCTCGAGGATGCCGGCTTGGTTATCTCTGGCCTCTCGCCCGACGAGCGCCTGGTCGAGATGGTCGAGCTGCCGCGCGACGTGCATCCGTGGTATGTGGCAACCCAGGCTCACCCCGAGTTCAAGAGCCGTCCGACTAATCCGCAGCCGCTGTTCCGAGAGTTCGTGCGCGCTTCGATCGGCCAGCACGAGGGTGTCGACCGTCTGCAGGTGACGCCCATGAACCTCGCTACGGACTAAGGGTGCCGGCGAATAAGGAACATACCGAAGCTACTCCCTCGTCGCTCGCCGTGGCGGCGGGGGAGTATCTCGATTACCTCGCGGTCGAGCGGGGCTTGGCGCGCAACACGATTGTGGCCTATCGTCGTGACCTGACGACGTACTGCGCCTATCTGGAGCGGGCGGGTATTGTGTCTTTTGAAGAGGTGACCCGTCAGGTCGTGGAGGGCTTTGTCGCCGATCGCCGCGGCGGAGGCTATTCCGACGCCTCGGTGGAGCGTGCGCTTGCTGCCGTGAAGGGCCTGCATGCCTTTTTGGTGCGCGATGGGGCCGTGGCCCAAAACCCGACGGCGGCGTTGCGCCTGCCTAAAAAGGCTGAGCGTTTGCCGGAGTATCTATCAGTGGAGGATGTCTCGGCGCTGCTCGATCAAGATTTCCCCGAGGGCGAGATGGGCTTGCGCGACCATGCCATCTTGGAAGTGCTCTACGGATGCGGTTTGCGTGTGAGCGAGTTGGTGGGGCTCGATGTGGGCGATATCCATATCGACGATGGCTTTGTGCTCGTTCGCGGTAAGGGCTCAAAGGAACGCCTGTCCCCGCTGGTGGGAAGCGCGGCGCGAGCTCTGACGCTCTATGTAACTGAGGGGCGTTCTCGCTTGGCGGCCCATGCCCGCGGAACCGAGACCTCGGCGGTTTTTTTAAATAAGAACGGCCGCCGTCTGTCACGCCAGGGCATCCATGCCATCTGTGAGCGCTACGGGCGCCAGGTGGGACTGGTGGGACTCCATCCCCATACGCTGCGTCACTCCTTTGCCACCCATATGCTTGCGGGCGGCGCAGACCTCCGTGTGCTGCAGGAGATCTTGGGACATGCCGATATATCGACCACGCAGGTCTACATGCATGTCGATCGTACGCAACTGACCGAGGTCTATCTGGCGGCGCACCCGCTGGCGCATCGTTAGCACATCGCTGACCTGCAAATTTATAGGTATTTGAGGACGGGCCCCAGATTGCCGCGGCGTGCTTTTGCGCGCGCATGGGCAATCTGGGGCCTGTCCCATTTTTCGCCACTTGTCGTCGCGGTGGTGGGCCGTGTGTGCCGTGGGTGGGGGAGTTTGGGGGCGATGTGAACGGCGTGTAAAGGGACGTAAAAATCGCCTCAAGGTCAACTTGAAGGTTGAGGTTCGCGGGCGTGGTTCTACAGGTGGCATCCCGCCGTTGCTGCAAACACAACATATTGTGTTTTCGAACATATGCTCGGGGGTGTTTTACAACATATTGGGGGTGGAATGGTGGGGAGGGGTGGGGGAAGGTGTTGAAAAATGGGGCGATTCCCCATATTATTGATGACGTCGACAGGCGGGGTGGTTCCCCGCGTACGTGCCATCTGAGTAACCGAGGGGAGGGCGCACATGGGAATGACTGGTGCATACGAGCGCAATCTCGATGCAAAAGGTCGTCTGTCCCTGCCTGCACCCCTTCGCGAGGAGCTTGGAGAGCACGTTCGCGTGTTCAAAGCCCTGGATGTCGATGCTCTGTACGTGTTCTCTGCCGAGGCCTTCGATAAGTGGGTCGAAGGACTCTTCGCGGGTCGTGAGGGCCACGAGGGTTTTAACCCGCGCGACATCAACGACCAGAAGCTCATGAGGGCGATCAACAAGCGCACCACGTCGATGGATGTGGACAGCGCGGGTCGTATCGGTCTTTCTGAGTCTCTCCGCAAGCAGGCGAACCTCGACCGCGAGGTCACGGTTGTGGGCAACTACGACCACCTTGAGGTTTGGGATCGCGCCGCGGCCGATGAGGACGATGACGATGAGGCCCTGCTGGACCTCTTCTTCTCGTAAGGGCAAGGCACGGGTAACGGATGGAGCGTGGGATCTTGACACAAGAATATCGGCATGAACCTGTCATGCTCGGCGAAGTGCTTGAGTCGCTGCAGCTAAAGAGCGGCTCCGTTGTCTGCGATTGCACCCTTGGCGGTGCCGGCCATTCGGTAAAGATGGCCGCACAGGTGGGGGAGACGGGCCTTTTGCTCGGCGTCGATCAGGACGACATGGCCCTCGAGGCCGCTGGCGCCCGTCTGGACCGCGAGGTTCCCGGCGTTCCGCACCAGCTGCTGAAGGGCAACTTCGGCGACTTGGACGAGCTGCTTTGCTCGGCCGAGGTGCCCGGGGTCGATGGCTTCCTGTTCGATTTGGGCGTTTCGTCACCGCAACTCGATATCCCTGGCAGGGGCTTTTCGTATAACGAGGACGCCCCATTGGACATGCGGATGGATCCGGGCAATAACACCTTAAACGCAGCTGAGGTCATCAACACCTATAACGAACACGACCTCGCCCGGATTCTACGCGTCTACGGCGAAGAGAAGTTCGCCTCGCAGATCGCGCGCGAGATCGTGCGCCGCCGCGAGCAAGAATCGATCGAAACCACCGGCCAATTTGTCGAGATCATCAAGGCGGGTATCCCGGCTGCCGCTCGTCGGCATGGCGGACACCCGGCCAAGAAAAGTTTCCAGGCCATTCGCATCGAGGTCAATCACGAACTCGATGTGCTCGAACGAGGGCTTGATGCCGCCACCAGGTGGCTCAACCCGGGCGGACGTATCTGCGTCATCTCGTATCACTCGCTCGAGGACCGTATCGTAAAGAACCACTTTAAGGAGATGAGCCAGGGGTGCACGTGTCCGCCGGAGATTCCGGTGTGCGTGTGCGGCAACGTGCCGATACTCAAGGTCATCACCCGCAAACCCCTGGTTGCCCAGCCTGATGAGGTTGAGCGCAACCCTCGGGCGAGATCAGCCAAAATCCGCGTGGCGCAGCGTCTGTAGGCGCGACCGCGCGATATTGGACCTCCCGCTCGCACCATAAACGAAGCTTAAACACACTACCAACGTACTCGGGATGGGAGGCGGCATATCATGGGCTACAACACTTCAAGCGCAGCACTCGCCTATGATATGAACGCCATGCCCGCCTATCGTGAGACGCCGCAGGCCCCCGTTGCTCCCCGTGAGCAGCGCACGCCGCGCTTTGATGTCTACACGGGCGCGGGCCGTCAGGCAAACCAGGCGGTAAGCCCGGTTTTCATGAGCGTTCTTAAAACGTTTTGCATCATTGCGGCTATCTTCATGACGATCGGCGTCGCCCGCGTGGCGCTCGCCGGCGTTACGGCCCAGGTGCTCAACAGCAACGCCGAGCTTACCAACACGCTCGAAAAGGCGACCGATGAGAGCTCCGACCTAGAGGTCATGCATTCGGTCTATGGCGCCGACACGCGCATTCGCGACCTTGCGGGCGCTTATGGCATGGTGGAGCCCAGCGAGAGCGTTACACTTGACTTTACGCAGGATGCAGCCGCGGGCGCCAACGCGACCGCGACCGCTCAATAGCAAGACGGTAGCTGAGTATGACAAATGACTATCGCCGCGGTTCCGATGGGGGCCGCGGTTCTGGACGTCCCTCGTCGCGGGGACGTTCTGGTTATCAAGGAACGGGTCGGCAATCTTACAACGCCGGGCGGTCCCGTGGCAACGACCCGGCGTCGCGACTTCGCGGCTCGGGCGGCCCCCAAGTGCATAACACCAGGTCGCGCAAGAGTTCGTCGACCGAATGGCTCACAGGCACGCCTCTGCCTCGCCGCAAAGCCGTCATGGGCTTCATTGGGCTTGGCTTGGGCTTGGGCGTCTTTCGCCTTGCCGACTATCAAATTGTCGAAGCCGATAAACTGCGCGAGCGTGCCGATGCGCGCCGACTGCTTGCGCAGACCCTCTATGCCAAACGCGGTACCATCTACGACCGCAACGGTAACGTGCTGGCGTCGTCGGTCGAATGTCGCAACATCGCCGTGAACCCGCAGCTTGTCGAGGATGTTGACAAGACGGTGTCGGCGCTGGTCAAGGCAACTGGAATCGATAAAAAGACCTGCCGCAAGCTCGTTGAGTCCGATGGAACCTGGGTGTATATCAAGCGCCAGGTGGACGAAGACGATGCTGCGGCGCTGGAGAAGAAGAACCTGCCCGGCGTGCTTTTTGAGCAGGCTATGAAGCGCGTATATCCATACGGCAATCTGGCATCGCAGGTGCTGGGTGTAGTGAATGTAGACAACGACGGCTTGACGGGTCTCGAAAAGCAATACAACAAGCTTCTGACCGGTACGAACGGTTCTCTCGTACGCGAACGCGCGAGGGACGGCAGCTATATCGCGGGCGGTGCCTATAAAAAGGTGGCTGCGGTCGACGGCGTTGATATCGTGACGACGCTCGACGTCAATATCCAGCGTGCGGCCGAGGATGCCCTGGCAGAGGCTGTCGAGAAGACTAAGGCCAAGAACGGCTCGGCTTTGGTCACCGACCCCACGACCGGTGAAATTCTCGCTGCTTGCTCGTACCCGACTTACGACCAGACCGATCTGGAAAACGCCAAGACCGAGGATATGAACCTGCGCCTGGTCACCGACGCCTACGAGCCCGGCTCGGTCTTTAAGACGCTCGTGGCGGGCGCCGGCTTCGACTTGGGTGTCGTGCGGTCGAGTACGTCGTTTGAGGTGCCGGCGAGCATCAAGGTGGGCGACGATACCGTCACCGATGCCGACAAGCGCGACTATGCCATGACCATGGATGTGCGCGAGATGATGCGCCGTTCGTCCAACGTAGGCTTTGTCCTGGTGGGGCGCAAGATCGGTGCCGACGACTTTGCCGCCTATGTGGACAAGTGGGGCATCGGTCACAGCTCTGGTGTCGATTTTCCGGGCGAGAGCCTGGGCATCGTCAAGGAGCGTGACCAGTATGACGGCGCCACGCTGGGCTCGATGAGCTTTGGACAGGCGCTGTCTGTCTCGCCGATTGAGATCGCACGTGCCGTGGGCGGCATCGCCAACGGCGGCGTGATGATGACCCCGCACTTCTATAAGTCCAGCAAAGGTGACGAGAAGGACTGGGGCGAAGGCGAGCGCGCGATTTCGGAGGATGCCGCATCCCAGGTGACATCGTGCATGCAGACGGTCGTGTCGGAGGGAACGGGCGTTGGCGGCGCGGTTGACGGCTATGACGTGGCGGGTAAGACCGGTACGGCCGAACGTGCCGACGAGAACGGCGGCTACCTCAAGGAGAACTACATGTCGTCCTTTATGGGCTTTGCACCGGCACAATCGCCCAAGGTGCTGTGCTATATCACGCTCGACGGAACGCCGAGCGGCTCAGATGCCGCTGCGGTGCCGTTCCAGTCCATTATGGCCAACGCGCTCGACGTGCTGGGTATCCCACACACGAAGTAGGGGGTTACAATCTTTGGGGCGTGGTTTGTTGTCCCATATGAGGGGTGTTCACATGCCCTGCACCACGCATGCGCGGCGCTGGGATACAATACGCCGATAGCATTATTTAGGTTTACAGGGGAGCTGCAATGATAGAGATCGCCGTCAACAACCTCGCGGCCGCAACAGGGGCCCGAACCGTGACGGGAGAAGTCGATCGGGTATGCCGCGGGTGCGTTATCGACTCGCGCCAGGTCGAGGAAGGGACGATTTTCGTCGCCTTTCCCGGTGAAAACGTCGACGGCAATGATTTTGCTTCCCGTGCCGTCCAGTCGGGTGCCGGCGCCGTCGTGATGACGCGTGAGCCCGAGGCCGAGCTGGTCTCGCTGGCGCAGGACAAGGGCTGTGCCATCTTGCTGACCGATGATCCCGAGGAGTTTCTGCTGCGTTTGGCGCACGCGTATCGCCTGGAGCTTGGCTGCCTGGTCGTTGGCATTACCGGTTCCATCGGCAAGACGACGACCAAGGACGTTCTCGCCGCTGTGCTCGCCAAGCGCTATCGTGTCTGGGCCACCAAGGGCAATTTCAATAACCTGATCGGCATGCCGCTCACGGTGCTTTCCGCTCCGGCCGATACCGAGGTTCTGGTGCTCGAGATGGGCATGAACCATTTCCACGAGATCGAGCGCCTGTCCCAGTCCGCCAATCCCAACCTTGCCATCGTGAGCAAGATCGGCACCTCTCATATCGGCATTTTGGGCAGCCGCGAGAACATCGCCCGCGCTAAGGCCGAGATTGTCCAGGGCATGTGCGCCGCCGGCGACTATTTGCCGCTGCTGGTTTTGGGCGGCGAGGACGATTTTACGCCGTTCATTCGCGATACGTTCGCCCAGCCTGCTGGTATCGACGTGATGCTGGCCGGTGTCTCTGACGATGATGAGGTCCGCGCCCGCGACGTTCGTGTTGATGACGAGGGCCGTCCGGTCTTTACACTCGATTTTGGTCAGGGCGAGACAATCGATACCATGCTTGCCATCCCCGGCGTGCAGTCCGTTCCTAATGCCGTTAAGGCCGCCGCGGTTGCCTATCGCCTGGGCGTGACGCCCGAGCAGGTCGATGCTGCCTTTAGGGGTCTTACGATCACCGGGCACCGCCAGGAGATCAAGCGCGCCAAGAGCGGTGCACGCATCATCGACGATTCCTATAACGCCAGCGCCGAATCGATGGCAGCCGGCCTCGATCTGCTGTGCTCGCTTTCATGCACGGGGTCTCGCATGGCGATCCTGGGCGAGATGGGCGAGATGGGCGATGAGGCTCCTCGCATGCATGAGCTCGTGGGCGCCTATGCCGCCGCCAAGAAGCTCGACATGCTGGCGTGCGTGGGTGGTGAGCTGGCCCAGCTTATGGCCGATGCCGCGCGCATGATGGGCATGGACGAGGACCGCATCCAGGTGTTCTCCGATTATCAGCAGGTGCTCGACCGCATGGGCGGCGCGCTTGAAAAACATGATGTTGTACTGGTCAAGGGTTCCCGCTTTGTTGAGCTCGACCGCTTTGTGGAAGGTGTGTGCTAGCCCATGTTCGGCAATCCCTCGTATCCAACGTATCAGGCTTTTTTGGGGCTTGGCATCGCCGCAGCCATTGCGCTGCTGCTCATGCCGTGGTGGATCAAGCTGCTCAAGGTCGAGGGTATCGGCCAGCAGGTTCGTGCCGACGGCCCCAAGCGTCATTTGGTTAAGCAGGGAACGCCCACCATGGGTGGCGTTGTCATCCTCGTCGCGATCTCGCTGACCTGCCTGCTGATGGGCAAGCTCACCACCGAGCTCGTACTCGTACTGCTCGCCACGCTGGCGACCGGTGTGCTGGGCCTGATCGACGACCTGACCTCCGTTACGCATGGGCGCTCGCTCGGTCTGACGCCTCATGCCAAGATGATCGGCCTAACCATTATCTGTGTCACCTTTACGGTACTTGCCGTCAACTGGTGCGGCGTCGCCCCCGAGATTCGTTTTCCCGGTGGGTTGACGATTGACCTTGGCGTGCTTTCGACTACCATCTGCGGCTATTCGTTCCCGTGGCTCTATATTGTCTTTTGCTGGCTGATGATTGCCGGTCTTTCTAATGCCGTGAACTTGACCGATGGCCTTGACGGCCTTGCTGGCGGCACCTCCATGATCGCCATGCTCGCCATGGCTGCCATGGCGTTTTTGCACGGAGACGTGAACCTGTCCATCTTCTGCACCGCGTGTGCCGGTGCCTGCCTGGGCTTTCTGTGGTTCAACTGCTATCCGGCGAGCATCTTTATGGGTGATACCGGCTCGCTTGCTCTGGGCGCCGCGTTTGCCTGTACGTCCATCATGACTAACACCGAGGTCGTCTCCCTCATCATCGGTGGCCTGTTTATCGTTGAGACCCTGTCGGTCATGATTCAGGTTGTCTACTTCCACTTTACGCACAAGCGCGTCTTCCTTATGGCGCCCATCCATCATCATTTCGAAAAGAAGGGTTGGGCCGAGACCAAGGTCGTCATCCGTTTTTGGATTATCGCTGCGGCCTTTGGTGCCGTTGGCCTTGCTCTGTTCTTCCAGTTGGGATAGTGGTCTTTCATGCCTCTTGCTGATGTCTTTAGCCTGCTCGTTTTGGGTCAGGGCAAATCCGGTCTCGATGTCGCCCGCTGGGCGCTGGCACATCCAGAGCGCGTAAGCGCCGTTACCGTGTATGGCGGCGGCACCTCTGAGCCCAATGACGCCACGCGTGCGCTCGAGGCTGCCGGTGCGTCGTTTGTCTATGGGACCGAACAGGTCGAGGGCGCCTATGACGTATGCGTGACGTGCCCGGGCATCTCGGAGTTCTCGGGCTTCTTTAAGGCCGGGCGCGAGCATGCCGCCCAGATTATGGGTGAGCCCGAGTTTGCCTATCGCCTGTCGCCCGATAACTGGATTGCCATCACGGGCACCAACGGCAAGACGACCACCACGTCGCTGACCGATTATCTGCTCAAGGCTTCCGGTGAGGCCAGTGTAGCTGTCGGCAACATCGGTGAGCCGCCTATCAACGAGATTGACGGCCGAGCCCACAACGAGTGGTTTGTGGCTGAGCTCTCGAGCTATCAGATTGCTACGACCACCGAGCTCCACCCTCGCGTGGCAGTGCTGCTCAACATCACTCCCGACCACTTGGGCTGGCATAAGAGCCATAAGAACTATGCGCTTGCCAAGATCAAGCTGTTTGACAATATGGTCGATGACGATCTGGTGGTTGTCGACGTCGAAGACGCCGGCATTCACGAGTTCGATGAGTACATCTATACGCCGGGTCGCCGCATCTGCAAGGTCGCTTTTGACGAGCCCGAGGGTGCAGACGCCGCCTTTGTGCGCGACGGCAAAATGGTCGTGCGCCTGAAGGGCGTCGAGACTCAGCTTGTCGCCACGTCCGAACTCAAGATCTCGGGCCATCACAATGTTATCAATGCCCTGTGCGCTGCCACGGCTGCCCTGGCAGTCGGTGCCGATGTCGATGGTGTCTGCCGCGGTCTGGCCTCGTTCCAGCCGCTCGAGCACCGCGTGGAGCCGTGTGGCGAGATTGACGGCGTGCGCTACGTCAACGATTCCAAGGCGACCAACACCGATGCGGTCGAGAAGGCGCTGACGGCATTTCCCGATGACGACGTGATCTTGCTGCTCGGCGGCCACGATAAGGGCACGCCGCTCACGGACTTCGCGCGCGTTGTTATGGATAACGTACGCTCGGTCGTCTGCTTTGGCGATGCGCGCGAGCGTTTCACCGCCGCTATGGACGAGGCCGATGTCGATGGCGATGTGGATATTGCCCAGGCGGATGACCTGCGCGATGCCGTGGACGTCGCCCGTTCGCTGTCGAGCCGTGGCGACGTGATCTTACTTTCTCCTGCCTGCTCTTCGTTCGATGAGTTCTCGGGCTATGAGGAGCGCGGCCGCGTGTTTAAGGACTATGTGGCGCAGCTTGCCGCTGCGGCGAAATCGCAAATGGAATAGGGGTTGCCGGTGAGAGAGGAGAGCCCCCGACAAGGTATGAGGAGGCCCGACTCGGACCGTGCTTCCTCGCGGCGCAGCACACCGCGTTCCGGTCGCGGCGGGCAGTCGTTTAGCGAACGCTATATTGCCGGCGTTCCCGCCCGTATCATGCGCCCCCGTCTGATATTCATGGCCTGCCTGTTTACCTTGGTGTGCTTTGGCCTGCTGATGGTGTACTCGGCGTCTTCGGTCGAGGCGCTGCACGAGAATGGCTCGGCGACGTTTTTTCTGTTTCGACAAGCCGCGTTTGCCGGAGTTGGCGTGCTGGCTATGGTTGCCATCGTGCGCATCTTGCCGGACAGTTGGTTTGGGGAAGACGTGCTCAGGATCTTCCTCATAGGCATGATTGGGCTACTGTTTCTGGTGTTCTTGGTGGGCAGCGGCAGCCGTGGTGCCACGCGCTGGCTCAACATTGCCGGCATTCAGTTCCAGCCTTCCGAGTTTTTAAAGCCATTTGCCATTGCGTATTCGGCCATCATGCTCGACCGCTTCTTTTCGCCCGGTGGCAACATCAACGAATTCCTTCGCAAGATGGGCATCTACCTGGGCATTTCGCTCTTTCTGATCTTTATCCAGCCCGATTTCGGTACCGTCCTGATCATCCTGTTGACCCTCATGTGCATGGCGTTGTTTGCGGGTCTCGACCCCAGATTTATCATCGGCGTGCTAATCTTCGGCATTCTCGTGATCGTGATTGCGCTTGTCGCAGAGCCATACCGTATGGTGCGTATTCAGGTTGCCTTGAACCCTTGGGCCGACGAGTATGGTGACGGCTATCAGGCCACGCTTGCCATCATGGCCTTTGCCTCGGGCGGTCTGTTCGGCCGTGGCATCGGCAACTCAACCATGAAGTACTCGTATCTGCCCGAGGCGCACAATGACTACATCCTGGCCATTATTGGCGAGGAAGTCGGCTTTGTCGGAACCGTGCTGTTCTTCTTGGTGTTTGCGATGCTGATCTACTCGGCGTTTCGCATTGCCGAGCAGGCGACCGATCGTCGGGGCGCGCTTATGGCGTCTGGCTCCGCGGTCATTCTCGCTGTGCAGTTTTTGATTAACGCGTTGGGCATCCTCAACGTGTTTCCCATGACGGGCAAACCGTTGCCGTTTATTAGCTACGGCGGTTCGTCGATTATTGTGTCGCTTACGCTTGCCGGGTTGGTCCTGCGCGTTTCGTACGAGAGCGCCCGTCGCGATGAGTACGACCGTCGCCGCGAGAGCTTTGCCGTTATGGATGAGAGTACCGCCGGCGTGCCCCACGTGCGCGGTGAGCGATCTTCGCGTAACGGTTTTACCGTCCTGGATGGCTCTGCGACCGAGCCGGCAGCCCGCCCGCGTCAGCGAACGGCGCCGCAAGGTCGTCCGCAGCGCCCCAGCCCTCGCAACGCGGGCGGCGGATATAATCGAATCGATTTGAACTCGGACCCGTCGGCGCGTCTGCGCACCGACGACCAGGGACCGCGTGTACGAAGGGACTACCATGACCGATAAGATGACCGTTGCTATTGCAGCCGGCGGCACGGCAGGACACATCAACCCCGCGCTCGCCTTGGCCGAAGAACTGCGTGACCGTGGCCACCACGTTGTGTTCGTGGGCCAGTCGCGCAAGCTCGAGGGTCGTTTGGTCCCCGAGGCTGGGTTTGATTTTGTACCCATTACGGTCACGGGCTTCGACCGCTCCCGTCCTTGGACGGCGCTGACCTCCCTGTGGCGTGTCAATAAGGCCAAGCGTGCGCTCGCCAATCATTTCTCAAAGGTCGGCAAGCCCGATGCCGCCATCGGTTTTGGTGCCTATGTCGAGGTTCCGCTGCTTGGGTGGTGCAAGGGCGCAGGCGTTCCGTATCTGCTGCATGAGCAGAACTCTGTTCCGGGCCTGGCCAACAAGATGATGAACTCCCACGCCGCCCGCGTGTGCATCTCGGTGCCGGCAGCGCGTTCGGTCTTTGAGCGCGAAGGTGACCCTGACCACGTGCTCATGACCGGCAACCCCGTACGTCGCTCGGTGATCGAGGGCGATCGCGCTCGTGGCCGCAAGGCACTTGGCGTTCCCGAGGACGCTACGCTGCTGCTCGTCTTTGGCGGTTCACTTGGCGCCCAGCACCTCAACGAGCGCGTGACTTCGCTCAAAAACGAACTGCTTTCGCGCAAGAACCTCTATGTGTTGCATTCGACGGGTGCCGACGGCTTTGAGGAGACCGAGCACGCTTTGGCGCTGACGCCCGAGGAGGCGAAGCGTTACCGCGTCCAGCCTTACATCGACAACATGGGCGATATGCTGGCTGCTGCCGATTTGGTGCTCTCGCGTTCGGGTGCATCGAGCGTGGCCGAGATCGCTGCGCTCGCCGTGCCCTCGGTGCTCGTGCCGTATCCGCATGCGACGGCCGACCACCAAACCACCAATGCTCGTTATCTGGTCGACGCCGGGGCCGGCGTGCTCTGCGCCGATGCCGATATCGACGGTTCTGCCTTTGCCGATGAGCTGCTGCACCTGGTCGATGACGCGGCGGCGCGCGACGCCATGCGTCAGGCGGCGCGTGGTCTGGCTCAGGATAGAGCCGCCGCTCTTCTGGCGGATGCGGTAGAGGGTTTGCGTTAGTTAGACGGGATATCTTCGGTCGCCCTCGCGCTGATGCGGTAGGTGCGGTACAGTTAACGGGTTACAGGCAGTGTTTACGCAAGGAGTACACGAGCACATGGCTGATTCCCAGACTGCAACCTCCGCGCCCGAGTTTAAGAGCGCCCACTTTATCGGTATCGGCGGCGCCGGCATGAGCGGCATCGCCCTCGTTCTGCACGAGCGCGGTTATGCCGTTACCGGCTCCGACCTTAAGACGTCACGTTATATCCGCCAGCTTACCCGCGCTGGTGTGAAGGTGCATGTGGGCCATGAGGCCGCCACGATCGACGAGGTTAAGCCCGACGTGGTTGTTGTCTCCACCGCTATTCCGGAATCCAACCCTGAACTCGTGCGCGCTCGCGAGCTTGGTATTCCCGTGTGGCCCCGTGCCAAGATGCTCTCTGCTTTGGGCCACGGCTACACCACCGTCGCTGTTGCCGGCACGCATGGCAAGACCACCACGTCTTCGATGTGTGCCACCATGCTCGACCGCATGGGTCTGGATCCGAGCTTCCTGATCGGTGGCATCGTCGAGGGCTATGACACGAACGGCAAGAACGGCTCGGGCGACTACTTTGTCGCCGAGGCCGACGAGTCCGACAGCTCCTTCCTGTTCCTGAACCCCAACGTAGTCATTGTGACCAACGTCGAGGCCGACCACCTCGATCACTACTCGGGTATCGAGGAGATCGAGGCAACTTTCGCCAAATTCATGAGCCTGGTGGGCGAGGACGGCACCGTCATCGTCTGCGGTGAGGACCCGCATCTGGTCGAGCTCGCCAAGTCGACGGGCCGTCATGTGCTTTCCTACGGCTTTGCCGAGAGCAACGACATCGTCTGCATGCACCCGGATGTCAAGGGCATCCAGAGTGACTTTATCGTTCGCTTTGAGGACGGCACTGAGCGCGCTGTGGAGATCAAGAGCAATCCCGGTCGCCACAACATGCTCAACGCCACGGCGGTGCTCACCGTCGCCCATGTCCTGGGCCTTGACATCGACGCCGCCGCCAAGGCGCTCTCGAGCTTTGAGGGCGTCCGCCGTCGCTTTACCCACGTGGGCGATATCGATGGCATCACCGTGGTCGATGATTACGGCCATCACCCCACCGAGATCAAGGCTACGCTTGCTGCCGCTTCGTCGCTGGGCTACAAGCACGTCGACGTCGTGTTCCAGCCGCACCGCTATTCGCGCCTGCAGGCCCTGTGCGACGACTTTGCCGATGCATTTGCCAATGCCGATAAACTGCTGCTGATTGATGTGTTCTCGGCTGGCGAGATGCCCATTCCGGGTGTCACCTCTAAGATGCTCGCCGATACCGTGCGCGCCAAGCATCCTGGCAAGGAGGTCGTGTACTGCTCCAGCCGTCTTGAGCTCAATCAGGAGCTCGAGCAGATGGTGGGCGAGGGCGACCTGCTGCTCACCATGGGTGCCGGCGACGTTACGACCGTCGGTCCCGAGTTCATTGAGTATCTGACTGCCAAGAAAGACGCTTAAGTCTAATGGGTCTGTTTAACGCCGTCATGGCGCTCTCGGGCATGATCGACACGGATGTGATCGAGGACGAGCGCCTTGCGCGTCATACGAGCTATCGTATCGGCGGCAAGGCCGACCTCTTTGTGACGTGCCATAGCTATCATGCCCTCCGCCGCGCCGTGGCGGTGCTCGATCGCGAGCAGGTGCCGTGGGTCATCATCGGCAAGGGCTCCAATCTGCTGGTTGCCGATGGCGGTTATCGCGGTGCCGTCATTTCGCTCGGACGTGAGTTCCAGCGCACGGTTGTTGCCGATGACGGTTGTACGCTGACGGTCGGTGCGGGCGTGATGTTTGCGCGCCTGGTCAACGATGCCCTGTCGCGTAGCCTCTCGGGCCTTGAGTTTGCCGTTGGCATTCCTGGTTCGGTCGGCGGTGCGATATCTATGAATGCCGGCACGCGGACCGAGTGGATTGGCTCGCTGGTTGAGGATGTCGTAACGTTTGACCCGGCATCCGGTATCAAGCATTATGCGGGGTCCGAGATCACTTGGGGCTACCGCGAATGTGGCCTTCCCCGCAATGAGATCATCCTCGAGTGCGTGCTCAAGCTTAAACCGGCGCCCAAGGCCGACATTCGCGAGCGCATGGAGCGGTACCTGACGAGGCGCAAGCGTACGCAGCCCATGGGTCGCGCATCCTGCGGGTCTGTCTTTCGCAACCCGCCCGATGCGAGTGTGGGCAAGCTTATCGAGGATTGTGGATTAAAGGGTTTTTCGATTGGCGGCGCGGAAGTTTCGCCCGTTCACGCTAATTTTATCGTTAATAACGGAACTGCCTCGGCCGATGACGTTGCCGCGGTTATCAGACATGTGCACGGAAAGGTGAGGGAGGCGTATGGCATCGAGCTCAGACCGGAAGTTAAATTCCTCGGCTTCTAGAGCATCGAAACCCACCTTCCGCCGCGCCGGAGGGCGTTCCGGCGCGCCTGCCAAACCTCAACGCAATACCGTCGCGCACTCTAAGTCTGTCGGGCATGCTCGACAGACCAGTCGACCGGTCGTCGGCTCGCAGCTCGGTAATCGTCCGACCGCAAAAAAGTCCTCGCGTCCCTCGGTGACGTCAAAGCCTGTTATGGGCGCCAAGCCTGCCCGTCCCATAGCAACTCCCAAGCCCTCGACGGGGACTAAGGCGGCGCGTCCAGGTCGCACGCTGGGCGCATCGAAACCGCGCTCGCTGACATCGGTGCCGGCTACCGCTAAGAAGCCTTCGAGTAAAAAAGGTTTCAACCCGTTATCTTCACTTGGAGCGATGGCAAATAAAACATCAGACGCCGCTTCTGTCGTTACAGGCAAAGGCAAAATCGTGGGCGGCGTTCTGGCCGTCTTGGCCGTGCTCGTCGTCGTTGCCATCGTGGTGATCAACTCTGGATTGTTTACTGCCACTGATATTCAGATTCAAGGCAGCGAGCATGTGACGAAGCACGATGCTATCCAGCTGATCGACTTGCCCGAGGGAACGTCGCTTTTTAACGTCGATCCCGACCAGATTACCGAGGATCTCAAGCAGAACCCGTGGGTCTCGGGCGTGGATGTCCAGCGCCAGTTTCCCCATACGCTTATCATCACGCCGACGGAGCGTAAAGTTATCGCCATTGCATATATCAGCTCCGACGACCTTGCCTGGGCTATCGGAGACGATGACACCTGGATCGCCCCGCTGTCGACGTCGGTCGAAGTGGACGACCAGGGCAACGTCATCACGACAGGGCAGGGCTCAAATACCTTGACCGGAATCGATGCCGCGCTGGCGCTCGCCAAGCATTATGGCGCGGTGTTGTTGACTGATGTCTCGGCGGATGTCGCTCCGGTTTCCGGCCAGGCGGTGAACTCCAAAGCCGTTAAGGCCGGCCTGGATTATGTGCGTGGTTTTTCGAGCGAGTTCTTGGGACAAGTCAAGGATATTTCCACGCCTTCGGTCGAAGCCATCTCGGCAAACCTCAATAACGGCATTGAGGTGTCGCTGGGCGATTCGGACGATATCGCCAAGAAGGAACGCGTAGTCACCAAGTTGCTTTCGCAGGTAGAGGGCGTAACGTATATCAATGTGCGCTCTCCGGGCAACTACACATTTAGGAATGCTCCGACCTCGTAGCGCTGGTTGATGCTTTGTTGAGGGGCCATACCACGCCGTTTATCTGGTTTGTTTGGTTTTCACGGTCAATTATTTGACTGATACGTTCATAATGTGCAAACATAATACGGTTTACCTTTGCATTTACTTTCAACCTGAAGGTTAATGTGCGCAGGGGTCGACCCATGCTATGGCTATAACCTTTGTTCGGAGGACCGACATGCACGAGACAGAGATCAACAACTACCTTGCCGTCATTAAGGTGGTCGGCGTCGGCGGCGGCGGTACCAACGCGGTCAATCGAATGATCGAAGAGGGCATCCGCGGCGTCGAGTTTGTTGCCATCAACACCGATGCTCAGGCACTCGCGATCTCTGATGCCGATATCAAGGTGCACATCGGCACCGACCTCACCCGCGGCCTGGGCGCCGGCGCCAACCCCGAGGTTGGCCGCAAGGCTGCCGATGAGTCCCGCGACGACATTGCCGAGGCGCTCGCTGGCGCCGACATGGTGTTTATCACCTGCGGTGAGGGCGGTGGCACCGGTACCGGCGCTGCTCCCATCGTTGCCGATATCGCGATGAACGAGGTCGGCGCACTGACCGTCGCCGTCGTGACCAAGCCCTTCACCTTCGAGGGCCGCAAGCGTAAGAAGAGCGCCGAGGAGGGCATCAAGACCCTCTCCGATTGCGTCGACACCATGATCGTCATTCCTAACGATAAGCTGCTCGACATCGCCGAGAAGAAGACCACCATGCTCGAGGCCTTCGCGATTGCCGATGGCGTCCTTTCCCAGGGCACCCAGGGCATCACCGACCTCATCACCGTCCCCGGTATCATCAACCTGGACTTCGCCGATGTTAAGACCATCATGAAGCAGGCCGGTACCGCCATGATGGGTATCGGTACCTCTTCTGGGGATACTCGTGCCGTCGACGCTGCCCAGCAGGCCATCTCCAGCCCGCTGCTCGAGAGCTCCATCGATGGTGCCACGCGCGTGCTGCTCTCCATCGCCGGTTCCAAGGACCTGGGCATCCAGGAGATCAGCGACGCCGCCGACGTTGTCGCCAACGCCGTCGACCCCGAGGCCAACATCATCTTCGGTACCGTTGTCGACGAGTCCCTGGGCGATCAGGTGCGTATCACCGTCATCGCTACGGGCTTCTCCGACTCCAACGTCAACCGTCAGGATGAGCTCTTTGCTGCTCAGCAGTCTCAGAGCAAGGCCGCTGCCTCCGCTGAGCCGCAGCGCACCGCTCCGGCTGCGAGCCCGGCTCAGGCCGCTCCGACCCGCAACGTCGGTGGTACCGAGCTGCCCAACTTTGGCAACGACCAGTTCGAGCTTCCCGACTTCCTGAAGCGCGGTAGCTTCTAGTTCGTTTTTCTCAACGACCTGCACGGGGTGTGTCCATTTGGATGCACCCCGTTTTGTTTCTCGTTTGTAAACGAAAGCCTCCAATCTCCTTACGTTCCCTTTACGTTTGGTCCCTACCGCTGCGGGTATCCTTTTAAGGAAGTATGACAGCCGTATAAACGCGGACTGCGCGGCGACGCCGCGGTACTTGTGTTATTAGGAGGCTTTAGTATGGCAGCACGTGCGGACAACGTTTCGCGTGTCGACCATGATGGAGTTACGTTGGTGGAGGGCGCGACATCCGATGTCCGCTTTGCCTTTACCGAGCGCACCGGTGGCGTTTCTGAAGATGCGTACTCCTCGCTCAACCTGGGCTCGCATGTAGGCGATGACCCCTTTGCTGTTCAAGAAAATCGTCGTCGAGCGCTCGAAGCGATGGGCGCCACTGAGTGCGAGCATAATCTGCTCGTGCCCAATCAGGTACATGGTGACCATATCGTTACGGTGACTTCGAACGGCGCCGACGATCTTGAGGCTGTTCGCGAGCAGATTGCCGAGGGCTGCGATGCCATCGTCTGTACGGCCCATGACGTGCCCGTGCTGCTCTGCTTTGCCGACTGCGTTCCCGTGGTGCTGGTGGCCCCTGGCGGATTTGCCGTGGTGCACTCCGGTTGGAAGGGCACGATTGCACGTATTTCTGCCAAGGCGTGCCAGGCGCTTTGCGATGCTGCCGGCTGCGATGCGAGCGACGTTTCCGCCTATATCGGCCCCCATATCTTGGCTGACGAATATGAGGTATCCCAGGAACTCATGGATCGCTTTGCCGTCGAGTTCTCTTGCATCGATGCGAGCATCTCTCGCATGCTCGATCTTTCCGCTGCCATTTGTGAGGCGCTGGTAGATGCCGGTGTGGACGCGGATAATATCGTGGATACCCAGCTTTCGACTGTGCGTCAGAACGACCGCTTTTATTCCTACCGTAACGAGGACGGCACCTGTGGGCGCCATGCTGCGATCGGCGTGATGCTATGAGAAAGATCGTATCGGTCCTGAGCGCCGCTGTGCTTACGCTTACGCTGTGCGCCTGTTCTTCGGGATCTTCTACCTCTTCCATTACTGTGGCCGGCTCCACGACCTGCCTTCCTATCGCCGAAATTGCGGCAGAGGGCTTTAAGGAGGAGACCGGCATCGACGTGCTCGTTTCCGGTTTGGGCTCTTCCGCTGGCATCGAAGCCGTCAGCGCCGGCACGGCCGATATCGCCAGCTCCTCCCGTGGACTCAATGCCGACGAACAGGATCTGGGCCTGACTCCCATCGTCATTGCCCACGACGGTATCGCGGTCATCGTGAACGAAGACAACCCCGTCGATAACCTCTCGACCGAGCAGCTCCGCGATATCTATGCCGGCAAGATCACCAACTGGAAAGAAGTCGGTGGCGAGGACCTGAGGATTCAGGTTATCAACCGAGATGAGGCGTCTGGCACGCGTGAAGCCTTCCGCACCATCGTGATGGACGGCACCCCGTTCGATCGCCGCTCCGCCGTTCTTTCGGGCACGGGCCAGGTGCGCGACGTGGTATCTCGTTCGCGCGGGGCTATCGGCTACATTTCGCTGGGCTTCGTCGATAGCCTCAACGCCAAGACCTCGGTCAAGGCCGTCTCGGTCAATCATGTTGAGGCGTCCGAGAAGACGGTCGCGAGTGGCGGCTATCCCATCTCGCGCGACCTTTACTTCTTTGTGAAGGGTGCGCCTTCGCAGCGGGCGCAGGATTACATCGACTACGTGACGTCCGAAAAGATGGACAAGCAGATTCGCGAGGCGGGCTTTATTCCCGTCACCAACGACGAGAAGGGGAGTGAGTAGCATGGAAGCACAGGAAAACTCCCAGACTGAGCAGAATGCTCAGGCGCCCAAGAAGCGCGAGCTGGCGCTCGTATCGCGCAGCACCTATATCAAGGAGAAGGCGCTGCAGTGGATTTTCTTTGCCTGCGCGTTCTTGGCGGTTGTTACCGTCATCCTGATTTTTGTCTTTACCACGTACTCGGCGCTGCCCGTCTTTACCGACATCGGTCTGGCGGACTTCTTTAGCTTTACGTGGGCGCCCTCTGAGGGCCACTACGGCATCGTGTCGCTGCTTGCCGGCTCGGGTCTGGTGACCGTCGGTGCGCTCGCCATGGGTGTGCCCCTAGGCGTGGGCACGGCCGTGTATCTGGTCGAGATCGCCAGCAAGCGCGTGCGCAAGCTCATCAGCCCTGCCGTTGACCTGTTGGCCGGCATCCCTTCTATCATCTATGGCTTCTTTGGCATGATCATCATCCGTCCGTTTATCGCGCAACTGACCGGTGGTCTTGGTTTTGGTGCGCTGACGGCGTGGTTCGTGCTTGCCATCATGATCGTCCCTACCATCACCACGCTCACCATCGATGCCCTCAATTCCATTCCCATGGGTATTCGCGAGGCATCGTATGCCATGGGTGCTACTAAGTGGCAGACCATCTATAAGGTCGTGCTACCTGCCGCCAAGCTGGGTATCGTGGATGCCATCGTGCTGGGTATGGGCCGTGCCATCGGCGAGACCATGGCCGTGCTCATGGTCGTGGGTAACGCCCCGGTTATTCCCGACAGCATTGCGAGCCCCATCTCGACGCTCACGAGCCAGATTGCGCTCGACATGAGCTATTCCTCGGGTCTGCATCGCTCGGCGCTGTTCGGCATGGGCGTGGTCCTGTTTATCATTTCCGCCACGCTGGTGGGCATCGTCCGTCTGATTTCCAAGAAGAAGAGGGGGTAGGCTATGTCCGATTCCGTTGACACGACGGTCGATACGACCTCGTCGCGCGAGCGCATCAAGCGTGCCCTTTCCCACGGCAAGAAGGGCCGCATCAACAAGGACTTGTCCAACAAGATCATGCTCGGCGTATTCCGCGCGGCTGCCTACATCACCACGCTGGTGCTGGTCGCTATCATCGCCTATGTGGTCATTAACGGCCTGCCTCATATCTCGCTCGACTTTATCTTCGGTTGGCCCCAGGGCGTCAACGCCGAGGGCGGAATTTGGCCCACGATCGTCTCGACCGTCTATGTGACGGCGCTCGCCATGCTTATCTGCACGCCGATTGCTGTGCTGGCAGCCGTCTATCTGGCCGAGTACGCCAAGCAGGGCAAGGTCGTCGAGCTCATTCGCTACGCTGCTGACGCTTTGGCCTCGGTGCCCTCCATCGTTATGGGCCTGTTTGGCTACGCCTTGTTTGTCGAGGCCATGGGCCTGGGCCTTTCGATGGTCTCGGCCGCTCTGGCGCTCGCGCTCTTGATGCTTCCCATCGTCATGCGTACCACCGAAGAGGCCATTCGCGCCGTCCCGCGCTATATCCGTTGGGGCGCGTACGGCCTGGGCGCCACCAAGTGGCAGGTTGTCTCCAAGATTGTGCTTCCTTCTGCCTTTGGCCGTATTGCCACGGGCATCGTCCTCGCCATCGGCCGCGCCATTGGCGAGACCGCGGTGGTGCTCTACACCATGGGCCAAGCCATCAATCTACCTATTTCGCCGCTCGATTCCGGCCGCCCCATGACGGTTCACCTGTACCTGCTTGCCAACGACGGCATCAACATGAACGCAGCCTACGGCACCGCGCTCTTGCTGATGGTGATCATTCTTGCCTTCAACCTGTTTGCGCGCTTCCTGTCGCGCAAGCGTCGCTAGTTAAGGAGTCCCATGTCCGTTTATCAGTCCGCTCCCACGCTGGAGCAAGCGGCCATTACGGCCAAGGATTTCAACTTTTGGTACGGTGACTTTCATGCGCTGACGGGGCTTGACCTCAACATCGCCAAAAACGCCATCACCGCTTTCATTGGCCCTTCGGGCTGCGGCAAGTCGACGTTTTTGCGCTGCATCAACCGCATGAATGATCTGATCGAGGGTACGCGCGTCGAGGGCACCATGACGCTCGACGGCAATGATATCTATGCCGAGGGCGTCGACCCGGTCGACCTCCGTCGTCGCGTGGGCATGATCTTTCAGCAGCCCAACCCGTTTCCCAAATCCATCTACGAGAATGTCGCCTTTGGCCCTCGTCTACAGGGCGTGACTAGCAAAAGCGACCTCGATGACATCGTGGAAGAATCGCTCAAGCGCGCCAACCTCTGGAAAGAGGTATCCAATCAGCTCAACAAGGATGGTTTGGCGCTCTCGGGCGGTCAGCAGCAGCGTCTGTGCATCGCGCGCGTGCTTGCGGTGCAACCCGATGTTCTTCTGATGGACGAGCCCTGCTCCGCCATCGACCCCACGTCCGTCTCTAAGGTCGAGGATCTGATGGCCGAGCTGGCGCCCGAGATGACGATCATCATCGTCACGCATTCAATGCAGCAGGCAGCTCGTATCAGCGACTACACCGCATTCTTCTTGCAGGAAGTTGCCGGCGAGCCCGCCACGCTCATCGAGTATGGTCAAACCGACGCGATCTTCACCAGCCCGGTGGACTCGCGGACGGAAGACTATATCACCGGCCGCTTTGGCTGATCGGTGCGACTAGTCCCAAGCCGTCGGACCTGGTCCGGTGCGTATTCACTGTGCGGGCTGCATGACCGCACCCAACTGATTGGAGTGAACCATGCGCAAACTGTTTTCCCGTCAGCTCGTCGAGGCCCGTCACGAGATGCTGAGCATCTATGAGGCCGTCGATCTGGCTCTCCACGATGCCGTGAAGGCCTATGTGACCGACGACCGCAAGCTCGCCACCAAGACCAAGAAACGCACGCTTTCGATTGACGCGCGCTGCGCCAACCTGGAGGCCGTCTGCTACAACCTGATCGCCACGCAGTCACCGGTCGCCTCCGACTTCCGCCTGCTTCAGACGATCATCTACGTCGACTTTAACCTGCAGCGCATGACCGATAAGGTCCGTCAGATCTGCCGTGCCACGCGTCATATGATCAAGGCCGACATCTCGCTGCCCAAGGAGCTTGTCGGCACGGTTGAGGCCGAGGCTGAGGCCGTCTACCAGGTGCTGGGCTCTTCGCTTTCTGCGCTCGTCACCAATGACATGTCCATCATCTGCAACTTGGCCGTCGAGGACGAGCCGGTGCACGCCGCCTACGAGAAGTTCTTCCGCACCTTTAATCGTATGGATACGGGCGACTTTATGGACGACGACAGCAACTATGACGACCTGCGCCGCGCTATCATGGTTTCGCGCTACCTCGATCGCATCGCTTCGATTTCCATCGATGCCGCTTGCCGTCTGACCTTCCTGTTGACTGGTCAGCGTATGAGCGCCGGCGATATCGCCCGTGTGGACGAGGATGAGCTCGAGAGCATGCGCGTGCCTTCGGGCGAGGGTGTTATCATGAGGCCCGCCGTCGACGCTCGCTACGTTGCCAAGGTGCCCGCTAACGAGGTCAGCGAGGGTCTTCGCTACCTGCTCGATCATCTTGAGGACGAGGACGATGGCGAGGACGACGAGGAGTAAGTGACCCCGTTCGTCGAAAGATTGTAAATACCTAAGTGAGCGCGGCCTTGCACATGCGGGGCCGCGCTCTTGCGTTAGCATGGGACTACTTGTTTGGCTGTCAGCGGAGGCGATTGGCAATGGATAACTATTTGGACTTGATGCGCGCTCGCCGCGAGCAGATTCTGGAACGTTTTTATGCGGCGCTCGATCGCGCGGGCCGCCCCCACGACGCCGCGCGCCTCATTGCCGTGTCCAAGACCGTTGGTGTCGATGAGACCGTTGCCGCCATCCAGACGGGGTATCGCAATTTTGCCGAGAACCGCCCGCAGGAGCTGGTTCGCAAGCTCACGGGTCTGGCGGAGCATCCGGAGCTGCCCGAGGTGCGCTTCGATATGATCGGCAACCTGCAGACCAATAAGATCAATGCGGTGCTGGGCTCAGCCGAGCTGATTCACTCGGTGGGTTCGCTGCATCTGGCGCAGGCGATCTCGAGCCGTGCTGTCCGCAAGATTGAGGCAGGCGAGCTCGCCGGCCCCCAGTGTGTGCTCATCGAGGTCAACGTGAGCGGCGAGGAGTCCAAGGGCGGTTTTTCGCCCGATGAGATTCGCGCCGCCGCGGGTGAGCTTGCAGAGCTTGAGGGAATTTGCGTGCAGGGGCTTATGACTATGGCGCCCCGGGGGAATAAGGATGTGGCACGCCGCACCTTTGCGGGGCTTCGTGAGCTGAGGGATGAGCTGGAGGCAGCGCATCCCGATTTGAACCTGCCTGAGCTTTCCTGCGGCATGAGCGAGGACTTTGAGCCTGCCCTTGAGGAGGGCTCTACGCTCGTTCGCCTGGGCAGGGTAGTATTTAGCCCGGAGTTTGCAGTAAAATAGGGCTCTGAAGTGCGCACTGGTTTACAGAGCGCCTGCACTAAACCGTGAGAGGACACAACCATGGGCTTCCTTGACGAGATTAAAAATAAGATGCACCTGGGCGGCCAGCAGGGTTACGACCAGGGCTATAGCCAGGATGACGACTACGGCTACGATGACGGCTACGACGACGGCTATCAGGGCGGCGGCTACAGTGGTGCTTCGGGCGAGGGCTTCTATACCCAGGACGAGCCGAGCAACGGCCTGCTTGGTCAGACGCGACGTGGTGAGGCTGAGTCGGTTGCCGTGTATACGCGCTCCGGTCAGCTGGTCGGCGATGACTCGCGTCATGCAACGACGTACAATCCGCCGTCGCGTTCTCAGGATACGGTCGCCGGTGGCTATCGTCCCGGCGCCTACGACACGCCGTCGAGCTATGCCGAGAGCGCCCGTGCTCGCGCCGCGGCGCCTGCGCCCGCCCCTGCGCCGAGCGACGCCTCGGCCTATGCGAGCAACATCATCAACGCCACGCCGCAGCTGCCTGCCTATGTCCTGCGTCCCGAGAGCTATGATGACGTTGAGACCGTTGTCCGTCGTGTGCGTACCAAACAGCCCGTCGCGCTGATTTTTGTCGGCGTTCGCACCGAGGTCGCCAAGCGTGTCCTGGACTTTAGCTATGGCTTTGCCTGTGGCCTGGGCGCTACGGTCAAGGAGGTGGGCGACCGCGTGTTCATGGTGCTGCCCGCCGGCTGCGAGGTCAAGGATTCGGACCTCAAGAAGCTTCGTGCCGACGGCTACCTTAAGTAAACCCAAGACGAGGAGATTCTCATCAACATCTACACCATTGTCCAGCTGGTCAACACGCTGTTCAACTTCTACTCCACGCTCATCGTGGTCTATTGCTTTATGACGTGGATTCCCATGAAGCAGGGCGGCCTGCTGCAGGATATCGCTGCAGTGCTCGATAGCGTCTGCGGCCCGTGGCTCAACCTCTTTCGTCGGTTTATCCCGCCGATGGGCGGCGTTGATTTTTCGCCGGTCGTTGCGATTATTGCGTTGCAGTTGGTGCAGAGACTGGTTCTGCAGCTTCTTATAGGTATACTCGTATAGAACTGACTTAGTAACTTACGTCGGGCGTGTAGCGCCGAGGCGATGAAAAAGGAGACTTGTTATGGCTATTACCCCTGCAGACATCCAGGCTCAGACTTTCTCTGAGGCCAAGCGTGGCTACGATCCTGCCGAGGTCGACGTCTTCTTGGAGACGCTGTCTTCCGAGGTTGACGCTATGCTCGCTAAGATCGTCGACCTTAAGGGCCGTCTGACTGCTACTGAGCAGCAGCTTGCCGATGCACAGGCTCAGCTTGCCCAGGCTCAGGATACCGCCGCCCAGGCCGCCCCTGCCGCCCCCGTGGCCGCTCCCGCCCCTGACTTCTCCGCTCAGGAGCGCCAGATTTCCGCTGCCCTGATCGCTGCTCAGCAGACCGCTGAGACCATCGTCAACGATGCCAATGAGAACGCTGAGCGTATCCGCAACGAGGCTGACGCCAAGGCCCGCGAGGTTATCCGCCAGGCTCTGACCGAGAAGCAGGCCGAGCTCGAGGAAATCGACCGTCTGAAGGCTTCCCGCGAGGAGTTCAAGGCCGAGTACCTCAAGCTCATCCAGCACTTTATGGACGACGCCCAGAACTCCTTCCCGGCCGACCTCATGGCCTCCACGCCGGTTGGTTCTGCCGCTTCTCCTGCGGTGACTGTTCCCGCCGAGCCGCTGCCCGTCGCCGATCCGGTTGTCCCCGTGGCCGATCCCTTCGCCCCGATCGACAACTTCGCTGCCGACGACCTGGACTAACATTCGGTCTACAATTTAGTGCCTAGAAAGGACCCGCAGCTTGCGGGTCCTTTTTTATGACTGTGCAGGGTGTGCAGGGGTGCGCAACATAAAAAACCGAGCCCTGCACATAGTGGCGCAGAACTCGGTGAACGGGTGAGCGGTCAAGGGTAGGTTTGCGGCATGTCCCAAAAATCTACTTGAGGAGGAAGTCGGAGAGGGGAATGGTGCGGGCCTCTCGATGCTCGGGGTCGGTGATATGGTCGGCAGGATAGCCACAGACGAGCATGTGATAGGGATAGACACCCTCGGGCAGGTCGAACTGCTCACGGGCCACCTCAGGCTTAAAATGGCACACCCAGCACGTTCCCAGGCCCTGCTCGGTGGCCTCCATCATCATCTGATCACACACGATGGACGTATCGATTTCACTGGAATTCATCTGATCATACGGGCGCACCCAAGCATCATCGGTAACGCTGCAAATGAGGAAGACAAGCGGAGCCCCAAAGATAGACCCATCACGAGCAAACCGAGGCTGACAAGCAGCAGCCTTCTCCAACAGCTCGGGCGTATCCAGCACCATCACACGAGAAGGATGATTATTACAAGCAGAAGGAGCAATCCGTCCAGCTTCAACAACAGCATCCACCACCGACTGCTCCACAGCCCGATTCTCAAAAGAACGACAAGAATACCGACCACGAGCCAAATCCAAATAACCCATAACCAAGCCCTCCAAAGTCAACGAATCGATCCAAAGCAAAATAAAGGGTACCCAAAGCACCATCCAGTCAAACGTTTGAGGCGGTCCCAAAGTTCCCAACCGGGCCCAAAGGCCCTGCTAACAAAAGCCCCATCGCTTTCAAAGTATCAGCCAAAGTTCCCAATGGTGGTACGTAAGGCGAAGGGCCGGCCACGGTTTACTTTCGAACGACTCTGCAAAGCAGCCGGAGTGAGAAAGCAAGCCGTGGCCGGCCCTTCGCCGCCGGGACACGTACCCCCAATTAACTGTTCTTCATGACGATCGAATCCACGACATCGGCCACATTCTCACAGCAGTCGGCGCAGTACTCCAGGAAGGCATATACGTCACGCCAGGCGATGACCTCGAGCGGGTCCTTGCCGTTGACGTGCAGGTTGCGCATGGCGTTGATGTAGAGCTCGTCAGCCTCGGACTCGATGGTGTTGATCTGGATGACCAGTTCGCGCAGCGTTTTGGACTTGCGGTAGTTGGGCAGCTCGACCATCAGGTCCTTCATGGCGCGGCAAGCGTCGGTCACCTTGTGGGCGATGACGATGGCGTCGGGATGGATGCTCTGAATGTTGGTGAAGTAGACGCGCTGCACGACGCCCTCGATGCGGTCGAGCACGGTGTCGAGTGAGCAGCTCATCAGATTCAGATCCTCGCGCTCGAGCGGGGTGATAAAGGCGGTGAGCAGGGCGTCTTCAAGCTCGTGGTGCTTCTTGTCTGCCGCATGCTCAATGGCATGCATCTCCTCGAGCATATCGTGAATCTTCGCGGGATCGAAGTTCTCAAAAATCTGGGTAAGCAGCTCGGCGGCCTGGACGGCGAGGTCGGCGCAGGCGACGTAGTTGTCAAAGTAGAACGAATTGGGTTTCTTTGCCATGGGTGGGTCCTTTCGAGGCGAAGACGGGTAGGCGAAGTGTTGCGGTCCGGATGGACACTCGGTTTGACTAGAGGAACATCATGAACAGCTTGGCCATGAAAAAGCTGATGAGTCCGCAAGCGGGGAAGGTGAAGAACCAGGTGAACATCATGTCCTTGACGACGCCGAAGTTGATGGCTGAGAGGCGCTTGACGGCGCCGACGCCCATGATGGCGCAGGTTTTGATGTGCGTGGATGACACGGGGATGCCGGTAAGGGTGGCAAGTAGCAGGTTCGCGGCGCCCGCGAGGTCGGCAGAGAAACCCTGATACTTCTCGAGCTTAACCATGCTCTGGCCGACGGACTTGATGATGCGCTCGCCGCCCACGCTGGTGCCGATACCCATAGTGGCCGAGCACAGCAGCATAATCCAGATGGGGATGCCGGCATCGCCGACGCTCGTCTGGCCGTTGGCGAAGGCCACGCCTAAAAAGAGCACGCCGATGAACTTCTGTCCATCCTGCGCGCCGTGCATGAAGCTCATGGCCGCGGCACTCGCGATCTGAGCGTATTTAAAGAAGACGTTGGCACGTCGCCTGTTGGCGGCGGCAAAAAGAATCGAGACGAGCTTGCACAGGACCCAGCCCATGACAAAGCCCAGGCCGATGGAGAGCGCCAAGCCGTAGATGACCTTCATCCACTCGTGGACGTTGACGCTACTCGCGCCGCCGAGGGCGATAGCGGCACCGGTCAGGCCGGCGATAAGGCTGTGGCTTTGCGAGGTGGGGATGCCAAAACGCGACGCTGTGGCGCCGTAGACGACGATGGAGAACAGCGCCGCGCACAGGCACGCGAGCGCCATGGTGCTATTTCCGCCAAAGTCGACGATATGTGAGATGGTGTTGGCGACGCTCGCGTTAAAGTGCGTCATGATGAGCACGCCGAGGAAGTTGAATGCGGCGCTCATGAGAATGGCAGCGCGGGCGGGCATGCAACGCGTAGTGACGCAGGTCGCGATGGCGTTGGGCGCGTCGGTCCATCCGTTGACGAAGATGGCGCCGAGCGCGAGAATCACGGTGACGGCAAGGACTGGGTTCGACACAAGTTGGCCGAGGAAGGTTGAGAACGTTACGTCCATATATGGGCTTTCTCGAAGTTTGCAGAAACGTTACAAAAACATGATAAATCGTATCACCTCCTGCGGGTTTCTTTACCGAGTTCTGATGGGAGAAGTGAATTTTTGGGTACTAAAATTGAATATTAGCCCTGTTGACCTCCGGTGTTCTTTTTGCTAACACGTCGTGCGGACGTGCGCATGCGGTCCGACACGCCAAAACCACAGCCTGTTCGCTTTACAATATGCAAACATGCGTTCGATAATAGGGGCATGGAATATCGACAGACAGATGGCAAAACTCGGCGCGTGCACAAGCAGTATGTGGACGTCGTGGCTCGCATCCTCGCGGGCGGACAAGTCGTGCCGGTCACCGTCTGCTGGGTTGACGGTCGCTGCTTTACGATTGACGAGATTGTCTCGACCACTGGGTTTGGCCTGACGGTTCACGGCATTCGTACGGCAACCTATAAGGTTCGTTTTGGCGGTCATGCGACCGAGTTGTATCTGGAGGACCAGGCGCGCGAACGGCCGGACGGCTTGCAGACCCACGTGATGCGTTGGTGGGTCTGGGCGTTTGACTGCACGCTCGAGGGTGGGCGCCGCAGGTAAAACGTGTGGCATTTGGGTACAATGGCAGAAATCTTGTCGCTTAAGGCGCTGCTGTCGCGGCGCTATCTGAAAGGACGAAAGCATGAATGATATCCAGGGCTATCAGAACGGCCCCATCGAGACCGGTGCAAGCCGTGCCAAGGAGATGTCGCCGCGTGCGTACAACCTTGTCATGTCCGCCCTGATCTTTTTGGGTTTTTGCGCCATGGGTGCCGGCGCCTACTTTACGAGCACCATGGCGTTTGCCCGCATGATGATGAGCGGCGCCGCTTTGCCGCTGGTCTTTGGCTCGTTTATTTTGACCATCGTCGGCATTGTCATGATGTCGGCTGCCGCGGGCAAGCAGTCTGTGGGCCTGTCGCTCACGGGTTACGTGATCTTTGCGAGCACCTTTGGCCTGACCGCGTCGTTTGGCCTTGCCAACTACGACCTGCCCACCATCAACACCGCCTTTATCGCCACCGCCGCCATTACCTTTGTCTTTGGCGCGCTGGGCGTGACCTTCCCCAAGTTCTTCCAGCGTGTGTATGGCATCGGATTTGGTATTCTGCTTGCCATCATTATGGTTGAGATCGTGCTGATGTTTATGGGCGTTTCGCAAACCATCACCGACCTGATCGTGATTGTGGTGTTCGCCGGCTTTATTGGCTACGACACCTATGTGGCCACGACGGTGCCGCCCACGCTTCCCAATGCGGTGCTCATGGCGTCCAACCTGTTCGTGGATATCATCAACGTGTTCCTGCGCATCCTGAATATCCTTGGTCGTCGCGACTAGCGGCGAGTTGCAGCGGTGCTTGCCGCGCGCGTAAATCAATGCGAAAGGCGGTCCTTAAGCGCGGTGAGATAAGAAAACAAGCAAAAAGCCTTAAATCATCGCGTTTATGGACGGCGGGCAAACAGGTTACAACTGAATAACCGAGCAAAAGGGGCGTTATCAGACCGATAGCGTCCCTTTCTGCATATTGGCATACCGCAGCTTGAAAAGAGTTGCGGTTTTTTTATGCCCAAAAGCAGGCGGTAACGTGGAACGTTAGGCGCGAAAAAGCCCTTGCAATACAAGGCTTTTCAGACGCAAAAAACGGCAAAGGCATACTGCAATACCAAAACCGCCAAAAACGGCTTTCTAATATTCCACGCAAACCGAGAAAGGAAGTGATAAAAAATGGCAGTTTTCCGAGTTGAGAGAAATACGGGCTATACCGTTATGAGCAACCACCACTTGCGCAATAAGGAACTCACCTTAAAGGCAAAAGGCTTGCTTTCGCAAATGCTGTCCTTACCCGAAGATTGGGATTATACCCTTGCGGGCTTATCTCACATCAACCGCGAGAAGATCGACGCAATCCGCGAAGCGGTCAAAGAACTTGAAAAAGCCGGATATATCGTCCGCAGCCGGGAACGCGACGAGAAAGGACGTTTGCGCGGTGCGGATTATGTCATATATGAGCAGCCGCAGCCGCCTACATCGGATTTACCTACATTGGAAAATCCAACATTGGATAATCCAACGTTGGAAAAACCTACGCAGGAAAAACCTACGTTGGAAAATCCAACGCAATTAAATAAAGATATATCAAGTAAAGAACAATCAATTACTGATTTATCAAGTACCCATTCCATTCCTTTCCATTCCCTAAATCCCTTGCCTTATGAGCAGGACGAAGCGGCTACGCCGCCGGAAAGGAAAAGAACGGAAGCGAAAACAAACAGCGCAATAGAGATTTATCGGGAAATTATCAAAGACAACATCGACTATGACATTCTCATTCAAGACCCCAAAATGGATAAAGACCGTTTGGACGAGATTGTAGAAATCATGCTGGAAACCGTCTGCACAGCCCGAAAGACAATCCGTATCGCCGGGGACGACTACCCCGCCGAACTTGTCAAATCAAAGTTTATGAAGCTGAATAGCAGCCACGTTGAGTTTGTTTTGGATTGCATGAGGGAGAACACAACCAAAATCCGCAACATCAAGCAGTATCTTAAAGCGGTGCTGTTCAACGCGCCGAGTACCATTGACAGCTACTATACCGCCCTTGTCAATCACGACTTTTACGGCAGCAAATGAGCATAGCCGCAGTTTACCGGGAAAGGAGTTGATACCTTGCAGGAGGAAGTAACCCAAAAAACGATTGCCCTATCCGTCCCCTCTGTCCTGTCCCGGCACGACGACGGATAGCCCATGCTCTTTACATATCCTGTCGCTGGTGCGCCGGATATGATGATAGCTTTGTTTGTTGGAATGGTACTTTTTGTAGTCAACGAAGCTGACCGAGTTAAAAATCAAGTGATTGTGCAGATGGTCTTTATCGACGTGGGTTGTCAAAACAAACTCATATTTGCCGCCTAACACCGCTTGCGCAAGTTCCATTCCGATTTTGTGCGCTTCTTCCGGGGTGGTTTCTCCCACCGCGAAAGACTGTATCAAATGCCGCCCTAAATGTGTGCCGCGATCTCCGGCAGCTTCCCGCGTCCATGCAAACTCAATATCGGCGGTTTCCAGCCCGCAGCCGAAAGAGGACGCAAGCAGTTTCCCGTCTGTCTTTTCGGGATTTAAGATATAGTCTATCGCAGCCTTTAAGGTTGATTTAATAGGGTGCGTCTTTGTAACCGCCATATCTCGTCCACCGCCTTTTTAATGTCCTCTATATCCTGCCTGTAAACCGTCCCCGTTGCATTGGCGCGTTTTGCAATTTGGTTGATGTTCCGGCTCACCGCTTGCAGTTCCCGGATATATGCTTTCGTGTCGCTTCGGTCAACGACAAGAATATACCCGTCTATCGCCATTTTACGGAAGTATGCGCCGTACTGCCGGATAGGAAGCTGCTTCATCTTCTCGTCGATCAGCCGCTTTTCTTCTTCCGTAACGTAAAACTTCATCTGTATATTTCTCTTTCGGTTTTCCATTTCCGCGCCGCCTTTCGGTATAAGGGTTTGGGATTATCCCAACAAGCATTTTTCGCAAACGGGTACTCGTTTGCTGTGCTTGCTATCTACTCCATACCCCCACCGAAAGGCGGTATTTGTTGCGCGTTCCTTTGTTTTTGGACGCAAAAAAGATTGCAGCGCATAGCGTCTGCAATCTCCTGTTTCCCATATTGTGAGGTTAGTCCTCTGCTTTTTCGACTTCCGTTATCTCCCTTGCCGTTGCGGTTACAATCCGTATGCCTTTATCGCTCATACCGTCCAGCAGCGCGTCAAGCTGCCGCCGCCCGGTGGATTTCTCCGCATTGCCGTTCGGGAAGAAAAATTGATCTACCGAAATATGATACCGGGTTACAAGGTCATAGAATACCTGTAAACTCGGCTGTTGTCCCTTGTTCTCGATATTCGCAAGGTAGCGCGGGGAAATATATAACTCGTCGCTTACCTTTTTGCGGCTCTCGCCGTATTCATTTCTCGCGGCTTTTATAGCTGCCCCGAAAGCCTTAAAGTCGTACAATGGTACGGGTCTTTTTGCCATTTTCATTCACCCTGTTACATTTTACAGTTCACCTTTCTTTTTGGATATGTCCACACAATTCATATCATTAGGTTAAATACTTCCTGTTGTGTATTGACAGTAGACTGATTTTCTGATAAAATAAAATTTATGTAAAAGGAGGCGGCGTTTATGTTGCATAGCATGCGTATTAGATAAGCATTGAAAAAAAAGATTTTCCCATTTTCAACATGGGCTTTTTTGTCATGCTTATTTTGCGGATGCTATACAAAAAACTAACGACGTATAGATATAGTATAGACATAGTGCAAGCTATGCCTTAGTTTTGTTGTACTGCTCTGTGCATTATAAATGCAGGTCAATGCTCATGTTGAGGATTGACCTGCATTTTTTTGTGTAAAAAGGATGAGTGAAATATAATGCTTAAAAAATATTGGATAAAATGTCCGATTTGTAACGGAAAGACGAGAGTTCAAGTATTTCATAATACTGTATTAAAAGATTTTCCTCTTTTCTGCCCTAAATGCAAATTGACGCATATCATTGATGTAGAAAAATTAGAGATTGTAATCAAAAATACAGAAAAACAAACTTTTATTATTTAGAAGAAAGGATATAAAAATGAAACGTTTACCTAAATATACGCCTGCGGAAGTACGGAATGATCCATACGGATTTACTTACAAAGAAATGTCGGAAGTTATTGGCGAGAATGAAGCAAAAGCCTTATATGAAGAATTATATAAGCAATTACCACGCAAAAAAAATCTATCAATGTTGGTAAAAAATATTTACAAAAGCAGTGATACTGAAAAGTATGTTTACGAACTGAAAGACAACAAATACATTGAAACGGTTTTTATCAAGCGGCGAGATGGTGGAACTGTTTGCGTGAGCACACAAGTCGGTTGTCCTGTTGGTTGTATTTTTTGTGAGTCCGGGCGAAATGGCTTTGTTCGTAATCTAACATCGTCAGAAATCGTACAACAGATTATATTGTTGCGTCGAAAAGTAAACCGTATCGTTTTTATGGGTATGGGAGAGCCTTTATTCAATTATGACAACTTGATAAAAGCAATCCATATTCTCCGAGATAGATATGGGCTCAACTTTCCAACCGACGGCATTACCATATCAACAGTTGGTCCGGTCGATCAATTAAAAAAATTGCGCGAGGAACATCTTAAAATTCAGTTGACAATATCTTTACACGCAGCAACACAATCTGCAAGAAATCGTATTATTCCTCACATGCGCATATATGCTATTGAAGATGTTGTTAAGCAAGCCTTATCCTATTCTGAAAGGCATAATCGCAAAATTGTCTTTGCGTATTTGCTTTTACCGGGTATAAATGACCGGCCCTCAGATGTAAGACAACTTGCAAAATGGTTTCGGGGCAAAAAAGTTATGATTAACGTGTTACAATACAACCCAACAAGCAATTCAAGAATTAAAGCACCACAGAAACGGGAAATAGTTGCATTCAAACATCAATTAGAGCAAGCAGGACTTGAAGTTACTATGAGAGTTTCTCATGGCAGAGAGATTAACGCGGCTTGTGGACAGTTAGCTAACACATATAATAAATTCAAAAAAAATGATTAAAAGTGCCAGACGCATAGACGCAGAGCCGATAACGCATTAGGTCAAAAAACCTATGTGTTATCGGCTTTTTTATTTAATATTGCGCAAAAGCCGCTGTTCCCTATTATAGAATGGATTGCGGGTAGTGTATTAAAGTCGCCCTTTTTTAAGGATACGGCGGTATCTGGGAGGTATCGTCGTGTCTATTTTTATTTACTGTAACCCGCCTAATGCTTTGCGGTCAAAAAAAGCCATTACCCGCCAGCGGGATATTCCGGCTATGAATACGAACTGTCAGTACATCTAAATATTGCTCACAATTCCTTTGCGCTCGTCCGCGTCTTGCGGGCGGGCGCATTTTGTTTATTTCAATATATTTTTGGTATCAATGCCGAGCAACGAACTTCACCGAAGAACAGAAATATTTTATCTGTTCAACCTATCGGAAAGGCAAAGACTTGTGTACGACCCATTCAATCAAAAATGTTGTTCTGTATGAAATCGTTTTGAAAAACCTACGGGAAGCAATCGACTATGTAACAGAGTATGAAGCCGAGTTTGTGCAGGAAGCAGCAGACAGCCGTTTGCGAGAGCGCGACGCAGAGTTTTCCCGCAAGCGCGAAACACTTTCCAAAGCTGAAAACCGTATTGCCGAGTTGGATAATCTGTTTAAGCATTTATATGAGGACAATGTAACCGGGAAATTGTCTGACGAACGGTTTATCAAAATGTCCCATGATTACGAATTGGAGCAGAGCAATCTAAAAGCTATGGCAGAAGTGCTACGGGAAGAAATCAAGCAGCAGGAAAAACAAAAGACCAACGTTAAAGCGTTTATCAGCGCAGTAAAGAAGTACACCGATATGCAGCAGCTTGACGCTGCTATGCTACGGGAGTTTATAGATCGTATCGAAGTTTCCCATACCGACAAAAAATCCAAGACAAGGGAAATCACGATTGTATATAACTTCATCGGTGCATTTGATTTTGGACGGGCGAAAGAAAAAGCCCAAAATACAACTCAAAAACAGCAAAGAACGGCATAGCCGTTTAGCTACACCGTTCCTTGCTAAAATGTTTTCTTAATTCACCGCCCCATTCGGGGCCGTCTTTTTTTGTACGCGGCGGGGTATCATGGATGGGAAAAAGCCGATAACGGCAGCGACAGGAAAGGTGACCACTTATGGCAGACGTCGACAACAGGAACCGTAACCGCAGGACCGGCCGCGCAGGGCAGCCCAACCCCAAGCGCGAGGCCCGTGCCAAGGCCGCCGAGCGTCACGTGGCAACTGTGTCCGAGGCGTGTGCCAAGGATATCGAGCGCTCGCTTGCCGGCGTGCGCGAATTCGACGGTATGCCTGCCGGTTTTGTCGCGGCGATGAAGGCCAAGGCCCAGGCGGTTGCGGCTGCCGAGGAGCAGGTTGCCGAGGAGTCTGAGTCCGCCGAGGTCGAGGCCGCTGAGGTTGCGTCCGTCGAGACCGAGGTCACGGACGAGTCTGCGCCTGCCGAGGAACCCGCAGAGACCGAGTCCGCGCCTGCCGAGGAGCCCGCTCCGACTCTGCCCGAGGTCACCGTGCTTGATGCCTCCGCCACGCAGGCCATTCTGGACAACGGCCGCGGCTATGCGCAGTTCTGCGACATGGCAGTGCTCGCCTTTGCCTCGTTCACCAACCCGGGTGGCGGCTACATCCAGGGCTATCTGGGCCAGGAGGCTACGCTCTGCGCCGATTCGTATCTGTACAACGTGCTCGACAAGCAGCGCAAGTGGTATGGCGAGAACCGTCGCCGCAATATCAACTGCGAGCTCTACCGCAACCGTGCGCTGGTAGTGCCTGCGGTGCGTTTTGACCGCAACCATGTGCATGCGTATGCCGACGTGATCGTTGCCGCCGCGCCCAACGTTAAGCGCGCCCGCCAGGAGTATCGCGTGAGCGACGATGCTCTGCTGGATGCCCTGCGCGACCGTATCCGCTTTGTACTCGCCATCTGCGACGAGTTGGGTCGCGAGAAGCTCGTGCTGGGCGCATGGGGCTGCGACAACAACGGCTTTGACGCCGAGGCCGTGGCTGAGCTCTTCCGCAAGGAGCTCGCATCGGGCGACTTCAAGGTCAAGCAGGTCTTCTTTGCTGTGCCCTCTACGCGCTGGGACGAGGACTTCGCCAAGTTCGAGCACGTGTTGGCAAACTTCCCCGAGTGCAACGAGGAGTCCTATGCCCAGGTTGCCGCCCGCGCTGCGGCCGCCCGTGCCGCCGAGCAGGCTCGGGCCGCTGCCGAGGACGATGAGGATGACGACGACTGGCGCAAATACTTGTAAACTGTGCGCGTGATGCGACATGCCGAGCCGACGTGGGCTGCTCCCGTCGGCTTTTTATTGAGTGGGGAGCTTACGATGAAAAACGTTCTATGCTTTGGCGACAGCAACACCTATGGTTACGATCCGGCTGGTATGCGCGACGGCACCGCGGTGCGCTATGCGCAGGATGTGCGCTGGTGCGGCGTGGCGCAGCGTGACCTGGGCGAGGGCTGGCATGTGATCGAGGAGGGGCTCAACGGCCGCACGACGGTGCGCGACGATATGTGCCACCTGGACACTAACCTCAACGGCATTCGCGCGCTTCCGATGCTGCTCGAGGCCCATAAGCCGCTGGACGCCATTGTGATCATGCTGGGCACCAACGACTGCAAGACGGTCTTTAACGTGACGGCTTCCGATATAGCCCGTGGCGCCATGGCGCTGATTCGCGCCGTCCGCGCGTTTTCGTGGACCGACGCTGCGCCTTGTCCGCGCATTCTGCTGATGGCTCCCATCAAGATCAAGCCGCAAATCGCCGATGTGTATATGACCGATTTTGACGAGCATTCCGTCGAGGCCTCGGAGCATTTTGCCGAGTACTACGCGCACGTAGCCGAGCAGCTTGGCTGCGACTTTTTGAATGCCGCCGACTTTGCCGAGCCGGGCGATATCGACTATCTGCATATGATGCCCGAAAGCCACGAGAGCTTGGGACATGCCGTGGCAGCCAAGCTCCAAGAGATGCTCGGTGAGTAGCGCAGCCCCAAACCACCACAAAGGGGACAGGCACTTTTGTGGTGGTTTTGCCCGGGTAAACGAGCGACTTGGCTGCCACATGGGCATGGATGAGCTCATTGACCTGTTTGCCGAGGGGGATGAGCTTGTCTCAAATACCGCTTTTGAGGAGCTGGAGCTCGCCTATGACGTGGCGAACGGTGCGACCTTTGACGGCATCGTGTTCCGCTCCTGCGTATTCGATGGCGTCGACTGGAGTGGTTCGACGTTTCGTGACGTCGTATTTCGCGGTTGTCGCTTTATCCGCTGCAATATGGAAGGCTGCTGGCTCAACCGATGCGACTTTGTTGATTGCTCGGCGCCGGGGCTCAACTTGGTCAAGGCGCGCCTGTCGAACGTTTCGTTTGCATCATGCGACCTGAGCTACGCGAACCTTTCGGAGGGACGCATTGGCCCCATCACGGCGTGCGATGTGCGCCTGACCGAGGCGGCGCTCCAGGGGGCCAAGTTGGGGCAGCTGCGCCTGGATAGCTGCGACCTGACGCGAGTTGATGTGTTCAAGACACCGCTATGTGGTGTTGATGTATCGCGCTGCACGTTTGAGGCCCCCGTTGTTTCGGGTGACTACCGTGAGTTGCGTGGCCTGACAGTCAATGCCGAACAAGCGCTCGCACTTTCGGGCTTGCTCGGCATCCAACTCGCAGACGATTGGCCGTAACAAGAAAAACCACCACAAAGGTGCCTGTCCCCTTTGTGGTGGTTTTGCTGCAGGGCTAGTAATTCCACATGTGGTTGACGGGGCCGGAACCTTTGCCCATGTCAAAGTCGGCGGCGAGGGCGCCCGTTAGGTAGGCCTTGCCGGCGTTGACGGCGTCGGCAAGATCCATGCCCTGGGCCAGCGCGCAGGCGATAGCGGACGAGAGCGTGCAGCCGGTGCCATGCGTGTTGCCGGTCTCGATGCGCTTGTGACGGAACCATGTGGTGAGCGGATCGCCCAGGTGGTTGCCCTCGTCATCGAGCGGCGCGGGCTCCGCCAGCACGTCGTTGGCCTCGTTGACAAGATGTCCGCCTTTAACCAAAGACGCGCATCCAAAGCGGCGGGTGAGGAGCATGGCGGCATTTTGCTGCGTGCGCTCGGAATCGACCTCGTAGTCGAGCAGTGCCATGGCCTCGGGGATATTGGGTGTGATGACGGTCGCCAACGGGAACAGGCGACGCGTGAGCGCCTCGGCCGCGTCCTCGGCAATGAGTCGAGCGCCCGAGGTGGCTACCATGACGGGGTCCACGACCACGTTCGTTGCGTTCCAGGCGCTCAAGCGGTCGGCGATGACTTCGATAATCTCGACAGAAGAAACCATGCCGATCTTGACGGCGCTCGGGCGGATGTCGTCAAAGACGGCGTCGATCTGCGCGGCGACGATATCTGGCGAGATATTCTGCACGGCGGTGATGCCCAGGGTGTTTTGCGCCGTGATGGCGGTTATGGCCGTCTCGGCATACAGACGGTGCGCCGTAATGGTCTTGATGTCGGCCTGAATGCCGGCGCCACCGCTGGAATCGGATCCTGCGATGGACAGGACGGCAGGTACCTTGCTGCGATCCATGTTCGCTCCCTTGTTCGGTCGGAATCAAATGGGTCTTTAAGCTAGCATTATAAAGATGCCCGGGCCGACTCTATGTCGAACCCGGGCGGGCGGTGCAATCTTTACGCAAATGCAAGAAAATGTTCACACGTCAACAACGGTCGACGTCGCGGTGCTTCCAAAAGCAATCGTGGCGACGAGTTAGTCCTCCATGCCGAGGTCGATCGTCGTGCCTTCGAACACCTTGTTGACAGTGCGAACGGCGCACATCTTGCCGCACATGGTGCAGGTGCCCTCGGTGGCGGCGGGGGATTCCTCGTAGCGCTTCTTGCCGGTGACCGGGTCGAGGGCGCACTTCCACATGGCGTCCCAGTCGAGCTTGCGGCGTGCCTGACCCATCCTGTCGTCCATGTCACGGGCGTGCGGTACCTTCTTGGCGATGTCGGCGGCGTGTGCGGCAATCTTGGTGGCCATGAGGCCATCGAGCACATCCTGAGCGTTGGGCAGGCACAGGTGCTCGGCCGGCGTCACGTAGCACAAAAAGTCGGCACCCGAGCTCGCGGAGATGGCGCCACCGATGGCGGCGGTGATGTGGTCGTAGCCCACGCCGATATCGGTCACCAGCGGCCCCAGCACATAGAACGGGGCGTTGTGGCACAGGCGCTTCTGCAGCTTCATGTTGGCGGCGATCTCGTCGAGCGCCATGTGACCCGGACCCTCGACCATGACCTGGACGCCGGCGGCCCAGGCGCGCTTGCACAGCTTGCCCAGCTCGATCATCTCGGCGGTCTCGGTTGCGTCGTTGGAGTCGTAGAGACAGCCCGGGCGGCAGGAGTCGCCGAGCGAAATCGTCACGTCGTACTCGTGGCAGATCTCGAGCACCTCGTCGTAGAACTCGTAGAAGGGGTTCTCGTTACCGGTGACCTCCATCCAACCAAACAGCAGCGAGCCGCCGCGGCTGACGATGTTCATGAGGCGGCCAGTCTCCTTAAAGGTCTTGATGACCGACTTGTTGATGCCGCAGTGGATGGTCATAAAGTCCACGCCGTCCTCGGCATGCGCGCGCACGACCTCGAGTAGATCGTCCTTGGTCAGCTTGACCAGCGGCTTTTCCATGTAGCCGATGGCATCGTACATGGGGACGGTGCCCACCATGAGCGGTGTCTCGTCGATGAGCTGCTGGCGGAACTGGCGCGTCTTGCCCGAGTTGGAGAGGTCCATAATGGCGTCGGCGCCAAAGTCCTCGGCGATCTTGACCTTCTTCCACTCCTCGGCGGCATCGGCCTTATCGCCCGAGATGCCCAGGTTGACGTTGACCTTGGTGGACAGGCCCTCACCGACGCCAAAGGCGCGCATGCCTTTTTTGATATGCACGATGTTGGCGGGGATGGCGATGCGGCCGTCGGCCACGCGCTCGCGGATGTACTCGGGGTCGCGATGCTCGCGCTCGGCAACCTCCTTCATCTGCGGCGTGATCTGCCCGGCGCGGGCGAAGTCGATTTGCGTGACGAGCTTGGGCTCGGTCTGTGTGCTCATTGGCACGGCTCCCTTCGTTGGCATTACCCATATCAGGTTTGCGGGTCAGGGCGGACGCGCCCAATCTCAGCCTGCCGTCTTGTCCTGCAAGCCCCCCGTTATGTCATGGGCTCAAGTATAGCCTGAATGGGTACGATTGGGCCAACGAGCGTGCCTGCGGGGAGGCGAACATGGAAGACAAGCATCTATATCGAGAGACGCAATGGGATGTATCGGCCGAGGAAAGCCGTGCGCACCATGGCCTTGTCGCGATTGGTTTTGCGGTGCTTGCCGTGCTGGTGATTGCCTTTTGTATTTGGACGTTTGGCGGTCGCGGCGGCGCTGGCTGGGAGTTCGAGGTTGATGATAGCCTACCGATTATGACGGTGAGGAGTACTGGCGGTAATGCCAATACGCTCGCCGTTCCGGGCGATTATTGGTACCCGCGCGATGAGTTTGTGCAGCTGCAGCTGAGTGGTGGGTCCATTCCAGGTGAAGAAATCGAACGCGTGACGTTTGATGCGGCGCTCAAAACGCTGACGGTGAAGCTCAAAAATCAAGGAGACGTGCCCACGACGATGGATATCGCGCTGACGGAATGGCGCCTGGAGCCCCCGTCGGGCGTCAAAGTGTCCGAGGTGGAGCACGTCAAGATTACCTATCAGGACGGCTCGACAAATGAAATTGCCAAAGCTGACGGCTTGGCGGAATAGACGCCGTGCCTAGGTAGCACATTCAAAGTAGCGGTGGTCCTACAAGGCCTGTTCGTTCAGGAAGACCAAAGTGTTTTTATTTGAAAGCTCGGGAAAGTGACGATAACCAACGTCGAACGCGGTGAGCCCGCTTACATCCTCGAGCTTGTTTTCTGCCATCCACCGCACCATGGAGCCGCGCGCCTTTTTGCTGGCGGTCGACCGTTGGATGGGCTTCCCGTTGCGGATACCCTCGCCAAAGAGGCATGTGACGGCCGTGGCGTCGCCCGCGAGGTGGGGCAGAACGGCTTTGGCATACTCTACGCTGGCGAGGTTGACGATCGTGGTGTTTGAGTCCGCCGGGGCGATAGCCCGCGCGAGCTTGTCGCTCCAAAACGCGTAGAGGTCTCGGGCATCGTCAACGGCGAGCTTCGCGCCCATCTCCAGCCGATACGGTTCGACGGCATGAAAGGGACGAACGCACCCGTAGAGGCCGGAGAGGATCCATAGATGGTCTTGTAGCCATGCGAGCTGCGCGGAATCCATCACCTCGGGCGCCATGCTCTGGTATTGAATGCCGTGGTAGGACATGACGGCAGGGGAGAGGTGACGGGCGAGTTCGGGATTGTCGAGATCGCCGTTTTTCAGGATGGGCCCGAACTCATGCAGGGTGTTGAGGCAAGGCCCCAGCAGTTTGTCACTCACGTTCCATAGCGCTTGCAGGCCGCCGCTGCCTTCATTTCGTTCGATATCTAGCAGTGCGCAGTGGAGGCGAGCCGTCTCGTGCGCAAAGGGTGGAATGCCCAGGACTTCAAAAGCATCTTGGGCCGCGCGCATCTGCTTGGCGGGCGAAATGACGACCTGCAGCATGGACTCTCCTCTGCCAAAAAGGAAGTTGCGGTGGAATACGGTCTGTTTTGGCCGTTTATGGGCCAGTTTAGTCTGTATTTCACCGCAACTGATGAAGGGTTGGTTACGCGCGCTCGATGAAGGCCTTGTAGCCGCGATAGGCCTCGTAGATATCGGCCTTGTTAGCGACCTCCCACAGGGCGTGCATGGACAGGACGGCAACGCCAGAGTCGATGACGTTCATGCCGTACTTAGCCATGATGTATGCGATGGTGCCGCCGCCGCCCGCGTTGACGCGACCGAGCTCGCAGGTCTGGAAGTCCACGCCGGCCTCGTCCATGATGTCGCGGATGAGGGCCACATACTCGGCGTCGGCGTCGTTAGAGCCGCCCTTGCCGCGGCTGCCCGTGTACTTGTTAAAGCACAGGCCGCGACCCATAAAGGCTGCGTTCTTGGTTTCGAACTTGCCGGCGTAGCCCGGGTCGAAGCCGGCGGACACGTCGGAGGAGAGCATGCGGCTGCGGGCGAGCGCGCGGCGCAGGGCCAGCGGGCTATCCTCGCCGGCGAGCGTCATGATCTCGGCGACGGTGTTCTCGAAGAAGCGGCTCGTCATGCCGGTGGCACCCACGGAACCGATCTCCTCCTTGTCGACGATGAGTGTGATGCTCGTGCGCTCGACGTCTGCCACGTTGATCTGAGCGAGCATGGAGGGGTAGGCGCAGACGCGGTCGTCGTGGCCATAGCCCAAGATCATGGAGCGGTCGAGACCCATGTCGCGGGCGGGGCCGGCGGGCACGACCTCGATCTCGGCAGAGAGGAAGTCCTCCTCCTCGACGTCGTACTGTTCCTTGAGGATGTCCAGGAACATCTGTTTGACGGGCTCCTTGGGGGCGTCCTTGTCGTCCTCGTCAAACTTGACGGGGCGGCCGCCCACGATCACGTCGAGGATCTCGGCGTCGACGGCGTCCTTGGCGGGCTTGGACATCTGCTCGCTCGAGAGGTGGATCAGCAGGTCGGAGATGGTAAAGACCGGGTCGTCCGCCTTGTCGCCGATGTTGATGTCGACGGTGGTGCCGTCCTTTTTGCAGATGACGCCCACAAGCGCGAGCGGGGAGGCTACCCAGTGGTAGCTCTTGACGCCGCCGTAGTAGTGCGTGTCGAGGTAGGCCATGTCGCCGGCCTCGAAGGCGGGATTCTGCTTGAGGTCCAGGCGCGGCGAGTCCACGTGGGCACCCAGGATGTTAAAGCCCTGCTCGAGCGGGGCGGTACCCAGGTTGACGAGCATGAGGTCTTTGCCGTGGTTGGCGGCGTACACCTTGTCGCCGGCCTTGAGCGCGCGGCCCTCGGCGATCACGGTCTCCAGGTTGACGTAGCCCGCCTCCTCGGCCATCTTGATACCGGTCTTGACGCACAGACGCTCGGTCTTATTCTCGCTCAAAAACTGCTTATAGCCGCGGCAAAGCTCCTCGAGCTCCTCGACTTGCTGTGGCGTGTACTTTTTCCATGCGCAGGGACGCTCCATGACGCAGGCTCCTTTCGGATCGATCGTGCTGGTTGATGTACCGTGAGCCATCGTATCACGCGCGGGCTCACGGTGGCGGGGGAGCTTGATGTGCGGTGGCCGCGGGGCAGGGAGCGTGTAAACTGGTGTGAGCAAACCGTGCCCAGCCCAAAGCGAGGTATTCAATATGTCTGACAAGCGCCGCACTTTTGCCGTTATCGACGGCAACTCGCTCATGCACCGCGCCTTCCACGCCGTGCCGCCGACCATGAACGCGCCGGACGGTCGCCCCACCAACGCGATCTTTGGCTTTCTGAACATGTTTCTCAAGATGATCGATGCCTTTAACCCCGACGGTGTGGTCGTGGCGTTTGATAAGGGCAAGCCGCGCGTGCGCATGGAGATGCTGCCGCAGTATAAGGCGCAGCGCCCGCCCATGGACCCCGATCTGCACGTGCAGTTTCCGATGATTAAAGAGCTGCTCGCCGCGCTCAACGTGCCGATTCTGCAGTCCGAGGGCTGGGAAGGCGACGATATCCTGGGAACCATGGCGCGCCTGGGTGAGGAGGCAGGCTGCGACATGCTGCTGGTGACCGGCGACCGCGACATGTATCAGCTTGTGACCGAGCACGTCAACGTGGTCTCGACCCGCAAGGGCCTGTCCGACGTAGCGATTATGACGCCCGAGAGCGTGGATGACCTGTATCACGGCATTACGCCGGCGCTCGTGCCCGATTTTTACGGCCTGAAGGGCGACACGTCGGACAACATTCCCGGCGTACCGGGCATCGGTCCCAAAAAGGCGAGCGCGCTCATCGCACAGTACGGCAGCTTGGACGAGGTCATCGCGCATGCCGACGAGGTCAAGGGCAAGATGGGCGAGAACCTGCGTGCGCACATCGACGATGCCCTGCTGAGCCGCAAGGTCGCAACCATTCGCACCGATGCGCCTGTCGAGCTCGACTTTGACGAAACGTCCTTCCCGGCGTTTTCTGCCGACGAAGTGTCCGCGGCGCTGGGCACGCTCGGCATTACAGCCATGCAGAACCGTTTCTTGTCACTAATCGGTGGCGAGGGTGGGGCTACGGCCGCTGCAAGCACGTTTGAGATACCCGCGGTTTCGCGTGCCGCCGCTGGCGATGCTGGGGCGCTTGCTGCCGTTGCGTCCGAGGTTTCGCGTGCGATCAAGGCAGGCGAGTGGATTGCCGCCGTGGTGGACGATGACAAGGAGGAGGGCGCGCTTTTTGGCCTGACGCGCACGCTGTGGCTGGCGACGTCCAGGGGGCTGCTTGCGCTTGAGGAGGGCGACGGCGGTACCACTGCCGTGGTTGATGGCTTCAATTTCGCCCACGGCGTGATTGTCGGTGTGCTTGCGCGCCTGTTTATGGAGGGCCGCGTGGCGAGCCCGGATACGAAGGCTCTACTGCATGAGCTTTCGCCCGTCGATTCTTCCGAGCGCGAGCTTATGGATCCGCTGGCAGTCGATTCCACGCGCATCTTCGACACCGTGGTCGCCGCCTACCTGTTGGATTCCGACCGCTCCGAGTTCGATGAGGCGTATCTGGCCGATACCTATCTGCAGATGGCGCTGCCTGCGGCGCGCGGTGCGGAGGGTGCCGGCGAGGACGCTCCTGCGCCCGCCGCTCGCACGGCGGCCTTGACGCTGGCGCTGGTTGCACCGCTGCGTGACCGCATGGCCCGCGAGAACGCCGCCAACGTGTTCGATGGGATCGAGATGCCGCTCGTGCCGGTGCTTGCCAAGATGGAGCGCGCGGGCATGCTCGTGGACCCCGACCGCCTGCACAGTCTGTCCGAGGGCCTGGCGACCCAGATTGCCGATGTCGAGCGCAGCATTCGCGACCTGGCCGGCGACGAGACCTTTAACATCGGCAGCCCCATGCAACTCTCGCACGTGCTGTTTGATGTTATGGGACTTCCGACCAAGGGCCTCAAAAAGACCAAGCGCGGCTACTATTCGACCAACGCCAAGGTGCTGAGCGACCTTGCCCGCGACCACGAGATCGTGCGCCTGATTTTGGACTGGCGTGAGAAGTCCAAGATTAAGTCGACCTATCTGGACACGCTGGGCCCGCTGCGCCGTGGTGACGGGCGTGTGCACACCACGTACAACCAGACCATCACCGCGACGGGGCGTTTGTCTTCGAGCGACCCCAATCTGCAAAACATTCCGACGCGCTCGGAGCTGGGGCGTACCGTCAAGACGGCGTTCTCGGCGGGCGAGGGCAGCGTCTTTTTGGCGGTGGACTACTCGCAGATCGAGCTGCGCCTGCTCGCGCATCTTTCGGGTGACGAGCACCTGGTGCGCGCCTTCAACGAGGGCGAGGACTTCCATGCCGAGACGGCCGCGCGCGTATTTGGCGTGCCGGTGTCCGAGGTGACACCCGACCTGCGTAGCCGCGCCAAGGCCGTGAACTTTGGCATCGTGTACGGCCAGCAGGCCTATGGACTGTCGCAGTCGCTGCACATCTCGATGGCCGAGGCGCGCGACATGATTGATCGCTACTACGAGGCCTACCCGGGCGTGCGCACGTTCCTCGACAATGTGGTGGCGCGAGCCAAGCAGACGGGCTATGCCGAGACCATGTATGGCCGCAGACGCCATATTCCCGAGCTCAAGGCCAAAAACCCACAGCTCCGCGGCTTTGGTGAGCGCACGGCCATGAACCACCCCATGCAGGGCACCGCCGCCGACATCATCAAGATCGCCATGGCCCGCGTAAGCCGCCGCCTGGAAGAAGAGGGTTTTGCCGCCCACATGATCTTGCAGGTACACGACGAACTGGATTTTGAGTGCCCCGTCAACGAAGTCGAGCGCCTAACCACCATGGTCCGCGACGTCATGGAACACGTCGTAGACCTCCGAGTACCCCTAATCGCCGAAGCTTCGACTGGAGTGACCTGGGCAGACGCCAAGTAAGGGCACGACCACAATTCCAAAGTAATACAAAACCAGAAGGACGCCCCTCATCAACAAGGAGCGTCCTTCGTTCAATAAAAATCAGTCAAAGTATCTAGGCGCCAAGATGCCATCCAGGCGGCAAGCAAGTCAACGTAGCCATGCCCGGGGCCGACCGTTTGATTTTTGTAGATTCCGCACGAGCCGAAGAGCACTTAATGTGCTCTTCGAGCGAGCCCAGGACCTGACCGAACAAAAATCAAACGGCCGGCCCCGGGCATGGCGTCGAGTTTAACGAGCCGCCAGGATGGCGTCGATGAGCGTCAGTACGCCCCCGTCGTTGTTGCTCGGAATGCGCCACTTGGCGTGCGCGTTCATATGCTCTTCGGCATTGTCCACGATATAGCTATGCCCGACGCGCTCCAACATGGGGATGTCGTTGTAGGTATCGCCCACGGCGGCGGCATCGGCGATATCGATGCCGAGTTGCTCGCACAGGTGCGCGACGCCCGAACCCTTGTCGACGCCCAGGTTCATAAAGTCGATCCACTCGCGGCCGGCATTGGTGACGTAGAGCTGGTCCGAGAACGCGGGGTTATAGTCCTCGCGAAATGCGGGCTCGGCATCGTAGGCGGGGAAGAAGATCGAGATCTTGTTGGAGTCGACGTCGAGGCCCTCAAAGGTATCGACGTAGTTGATCGTGTTGTAGTAAACGCTGAGCTCGTCGTGGTATTGGTGGTCGCGAGCAAGCACGTAAAACTCGTCGAAGCAGCACAGGACGGGGACAGCGCGCGGATCCTCCGAGGCGCGGCTCAAGACCTGCTGATACAGCGCCACATCGATAGTGCTCTTATAGATATAGTTGCCGCGGTAGATCACGCAGGCTCCGTTATCGGGGCAGAAAGCAAGGCGGTTTTTGATGCCCTCGAACATCTCCTCGAGCTTGGGGGCGGGACGTCCGCTGGCGGGGCAGAACACGATGCCAGCCTCGGCGAGCTTTTCCAGGCGCTCATCGAGGCCCTGGGGCAGTACGCGCTCGTCGGTCAGCAATGTCTTGTCCATATCGACGGCAAGGATCTTGATGTTGCCGATAGCGGCGTCCGATTCGTAAGTTTGCATAAAAGCGCCTTTCCGTTTCTAAATTGTTTCGGGCGGAATAACCCTCCGGTTGGTAATCGAGCGTATTTTCGCAGGAACGAAGCCTGTTTGCATCACGATTCACAAAGTAATGAAAAAACTTTTCAGAAATTTGAATTTGTCGCTTGTACTGCGGGCACTTTAGCGTAATATAGCGAGCATCGAAAACGGAGACGGATAAACAACCGCTTACCGAGGAAAAGGTACCGTTTGCGATATTTGAATTGCGCCCGGCGATATGTGAAAGGAGAGGCAGATGCAGTTCGTAAAGATCATCACCACTGCAGACAATGCCATCCGACGCCAGCGCGCAATTTCCCGACGACGATAACAATCGTCTCTGTCCGCATGGGGCGAATTGCCTCAACAGAGTCATTTTGAGGTCGTTGGGTTTAAGTACGACATAGCCGCATGTTTCTAGGGCATGTCTGTGATGCATTCTGCTGAATAACCTGATATTGCACGGTTTTTGACCTCAAGGTGACTTGCAACTGACCGATGTTCTAACTAGCTACCAAGGGCGAAAGGAAACAGCCATGAGCAAGGAAAAAGTCGTTCTCGCATATTCCGGTGGCCTTGATACATCCGTATGTGTCAAGTGGCTCCAAGACGAGAAGAATCTCGATGTCGTTTGCGTCTGCGGCAACGTGGGCCAGGAAGAGACCGGACTGGATGCCAAGAAGCAGAAGGCGCTCGACCTGGGCGTTCTCGATTGCCAGGTGCTCGACCTGCGCGACGAGTTCTCCGATGAGTTCCTGACTAAGGCCATCGCCGCCAACTCCATGTATGAGAACAAGTACCCGCTGCTCTCCGCCCTGTCTCGTCCGCTGCTCGCCAAGAAGCTCGTCGAGGTCGCTCACGAGTTTGGTGCGACCTACGTCGCCCACGGCTGCACCGGCAAGGGTAACGACCAGGTTCGTTTTGAGGCTGCCGTCAAGGCCCTCGATCCCGAGCTTAAGGTTATCGCTCCGGTTCGTGAGTGGGATCTGAAGTGCCGCCCCGACGAGGTCGCCTATGCCCACGCCCACAACGTGCCTGTTCCCGAGGGTGCCAACGACAACCCCTACTCCATCGACGACAACCTGTGGGGTCGTGCCATTGAGTGCGGTCACCTGGAGGACCCCTGGAACGAGCCGCTCGACGACGCTTGGGTTATGACCAAGAACCCCGAGGACACGCCGGACACCCCGACCTACACCGAGATTGAGTTTGAGGCCGGCAAGCCCGTCGCCGTCGACGGCAAGAAGATGAAGCTCTCCGAGATCGTCATCGCCCTCAACAAGATTTCGGGCGACAACGGCTTTGGCCGTCTCGACCTGGTCGAGGACCGTCTGGTGGGCCTCAAGAGCCGCGAGTGCTACGAGGTTCCCGGCGCCCTGACGCTTATCACCGCCCATAAGGCGCTCGAGGACATTTGCGTTGAGGGTGATCTGCTCAAGACCAAGATCAAGCTCGAGCAGGATTGGGCTACCGCCGTGTACAACGGCCAGTGGTATAGCCCGCTCAAAAACGCGCTCGACGCCTTTATGGCTGACACCCAGAAGTTCGTGACCGGCACCGTCCGTCTGAAGTTCTTTAAGGGCAACTGCCACGTTGTCGGCCGCAAGAGCCCCTTCAGCCTCTACGACTACGGTCTGGCTACCTACGACCGCGACACCACGTTTGACGAGAAGGCCAGCGCCGGCTTTATCGAGATCGATACGCTGTCGCTCAAGACGTGGGCAAAGGTCCAGGGCCCCAGCTCTGCTGCCGCCCAGGCCTAGCGCCTCCTTCCCTCGGTATCCGCGCGGCCCATCCGCGTGATACATAACGGGCGCACGGGGTCCCTACCTTTCGTTATGCTTGCTGACACTTCTTAACATCGGTGGCCCCTACGTTCCGCCCGCATATATGATGCCGCGTCTGCGGCTGAGTCCGAGCCCCGCCGGGGTTGTCCGGCGGGGCTCCTTCTATCAATTTGGCGGCTCTGCGCCTATATATATGAGGAGTATCCATTATGTTCAATGCTATCGCGCATGCTTTACTTGCCCTCGCGCCCGAGTTCGATGCTGCAAGGGTCGAGGACGTCCCTATGAGCCTGAAGGCCTGGATCGATGGTTCGCAGGGCAACATCCGGAGGGAGACGTTGGGCGCCAAGTGCATGGCGCGTCACTTCTTTGCAAATTAGCTACATGGCTCCGCACACGGTGGGGAATGTGTAAAACTAGCGGTTGAAAAATCGCTTTAGCGATATGGCGCATTGCTTTGGGCGCTTGTTTTGGTATTTGGAGAAAGGGGACGGTTCCATGGCTCTTTGGGGCGGTCGTTTTGAGGCAGGCGTGGCCGAGGTCACGCAGGAGTTTGGCGCGTCGCTGCCGGTCGACAAACATCTCTATAAGCAGGATATCGCTGGCTCTAAGGCACATGCCAAGATGCTGGCGGCCCAGGGCATTATCAGCGCCGAGGACGAGCAGGCGATTGCCGAGGGCCTGACCGGAATCGAACAGGATATCGATGCCGGCAACTTTACCTTCGATATCAACGACGAGGACATCCATATGTCCATCGAGAGCGAGCTGACGCGTCGCATCGGCGAGGCCGGTAAGCGCTTGCATACCGGACGTTCGCGCAACGACCAGGTGGCGACCGACACACGCCTGGGCGTCAAGGCGCTGGCCAGGGAGCTCATGGAGGCCAATCTTGAGCTGCGCCATGTGCTGGTGGATGCGGCTAAGAAGTACGACAAGGTGATTCTGCCGGGCTACACGCACATGCAGCATGCTCAGCCCGTGCTGCTGTCGCATCATCTGCTGGCGTATTCCTGGATGTTCGCGCGCGACTTTACACGGCTAAAGGCCGCCTTTGATGCCGCTGACAACTGCCCGCTGGGTGCTGCCGCTCTTGCCGGTACGAGCTATCCGCTCGATCGCCAGATGACGGCTGCCGAGCTTGGCTTTGCGGGTGTGATTCCCAACTCGCTCGATGCGGTTTCCGACCGTGATTTCCTGCTCGATCTGCATTACGCCGGCTCCGTCATGGCCATGCACCTGTCGCGTCTTTCCGAGGAGATTGTGCTGTGGTCGAGCTCCGAATTCGGCTTTATCACGCTTTCCGACTCCTATTCCACCGGCTCGTCCATCATGCCGCAGAAGAAGAACCCCGACTTTGCCGAGCTTATCCGCGGCAAGAGTGGCCGAGTCTATGGCAACCTGGTGCAGCTGCTTGTAACCATGAAGGGCCTGCCGCTTGCTTATAACAAGGACTTGCAGGAGGACAAGGAGGGTGCGCTCGATACCGCTCACACGCTCATGCAGTGCCTGTCCGTTATGGCCGGCATGATTTCGACTTGGACCGTCAACGAGGATGCCATGGCGCGCGAGTGCGGCGTGGGGCACCTTGCCGCCACCGACGTTGCCGACTACCTGGCTAAGCGCGGCTTGCCATTCCGCGAGGCGCACGCTGTGGTGGGGCACCTGGTCCTGATGTGTGAGAAGCGCGGCTGCAATCTTGAGGACCTGCCGTTTGAGGTGTTCCAGGAGGCGAGCCCGCTTTTTGAGCGCGATATTACCGAGGCGCTCGACATCCCGTCGATCGTTGCCGCGCGCACGACCGAGGGCGGCACCGCTCCTGCCGCCGTTGCCGTGCAGCTGCAGCGTGCCGAGGCGCAGCTCGTGGCCGATGAGGACGTGGTTGGATCGCTGACCAAGGTCGTCGAGATGGGCCACGGAGCTAATTAGCTTATTGGATGCGTCTGTCTGGTGTGTTCATCATATCTTGCCTTTACGGGTGCCCGCTACGGTGGGCACCCGTTTTGTTATAGAGAAGGAAGGGGCTTGTCGAGAACTTCTGTAGGACCTTTGGGCAGGTTGTGAAGGGGGGTACGTTCACAGGCGGCAACCGACCGTCCGCTCGGTTCGGTGCGGTTGATGGGCAATCGGATGGTACTCTAGTCGGGCTTCGAAACAGAAGTGACACATATAGAACGCTTCAATTAATTGCAGCGCTTCAATAAACAGTTTTTTGTTTAACTGCAGCTAAAACTCTGTTACGATGCAGTCCAGGCGAGTGCCGGAATGGGACTTGGGCACGCGCGAACCTACTTGAAAGGCTACCTTATGGCTATCGAGAAGACCTTCATCATGATTAAGCCCGACGCCGTGCGCGATCGCAAGATCGGCGAGATCGTTACTCGCATTGAGCGCAGCGGCCTTGTCATCGAGTGCATGGAGATGACCACGCTCGAGCGCGCTACCGTCGAGGAGCACTACGCTCATCTGGCCGACAAGCCTTTCTTTGGCGGTCTCTGCGACTTTATGACGAGCGGTCCGGTCGTCAAGATGGTCGTTTCCGGTCTTTCTGCTGTCTCCAAGATGCGCACTCTTATGGGCGCTACCAACCCGCTTGATGCTGCCCCCGGCACCATCCGCGGCGACTTCGCTGTCGATGTCAACGCCAACGTGATTCACGGCTCCGACTGCCTGGAGAACGCCGAGATCGAGATCAAGCGCTTCTTTGGCTAAACCAGCTTTGACTCCTTAAAGCTGTTAGCGTGTGGCTTAGGCGCCGCGGAACTCCATCCGCGGCGCCCTTTTTATCCCAGTAGATTTTTGGGACATGGCTAGAAATCTACCTTTTGTCGCACATGGACTGCGAAAGGTAGATTTCTAGGCATACACCAAAAATCTAATAAAGAGCCCCCGCCCGGATTGCGTTCCGGACGGGGGTTTTCGTTGGCGTATGGCGTTGTAGGTCTTTAAGCTTCGTCGACGACCTTGAGGCCGCGGGTCTGGTCGATCTCGTTGAGGAGATTGACGCGACGCTCGTGACGGCCGCCCTCGAACTCGGCATCGAGCCACTCGTCGACGATCATCTTGGCGAGCTCGGAGCCCACGACGCGGGCGCCAAAGGCGAGCACGTTGGTGTTGTTGTGCATGCGCGAGAGCTTGGCGCTGAAGGGCTCGGAGCACACGACGGCACGAACGCCCTCGACCTTGTTGGCGGCCAAGCTAATCCCGACACCGGTGCCGCAGATCAGGATGCCCAGATCGACGTCGCCGTTGGCTACGGCTTTGCCCACCTTGTAGCCGGCGATGGGGTAATCAAAGCTCTCGGAGGTGTCGGTGCCAAAGTTCACGACCTCGCAGCCGCGCTCCTTCAGGTGCTCGGAAATGATGTTCTTGAGCTCGACGGCGGCGTGGTCGTTGCCGATACCGATCTTCATGAGTGGTTCCTCTCTGGTCCGTGCGGCGGAATTGCTAAAGGTTTTACCGCGTTCGACTGCATGATAGCGCGTCTTTTGCCTAAACACTCGGGCGTTTTTTGGTCAAACGCTTTAGCGGACGCGAACATCAGCCCATCACGAAAAATGCCGCCAATTTGCTTCTGGCGGCCGTCTGCCGGAACTGGACTTGCGGTTTTTGGTGCCTTGTTATCAAATGGAGAAGTTGATACTTGCGAGAGCAACCCGTTATACATGTAGGAGATACCTATGCCTACCGATTCCATCCGTGATACCGCGTTTTGTGATGTTTTGAACCGCGAGCTTGTCTGTGCGCTCGGCTGCACCGAGCCCATTGCCGTTGCCTATGCGGCGGCGCTGGCGAGCCAGACGCTCGGTTGCGAACCCGAACATATGGTTGTTGCCTGCTCGGGCAACATCATCAAGAACGTAAAGAGCGTGACCGTGCCCAACTCGGGCGGTATGCACGGTATTGAGGCCGCGGCCGTGCTGGGTGCCGTGGGCGGTGACGCCAAGAGCGCGCTCGAGGTGCTCGAGAGTGTTGGCGATGCAGACCGTGCTCGCGTGACCGAGCTGCTCTCCGATGCCGACTACTGCGATGTGTCGCTTGTCGAGGGTGTGCCCAACCTCTACATTAAGGTGACTGCCACGGCCGGAGGTCATACTGCGGTCGTCGAGATCACCGACCATCACACCAATGTTACGTGCCATACACTCGATGGCATTCCGATGTGTGGCAAGTCGGCGGGGGAGTGTGCCGCCTGCGCCGAGCGCGTCGTGGCCGAGCGTGCCGCCGATACGCCCATGTCGATTGAGTCTATCATTGACTTTATCGAGGACGGCGACATCGAGGGCGCCCGCGCTGCCGTTGAGCGTCAGATTGAGCTGAACGGCGCTATTAGCGCCGAGGGCTTGGCGAACGCTTGGGGCGCCGAGGTGGGCCGTACGCTGCTGGGCGCTCGCGCCGACGATGTCGCCTGCCGTGCGCGTGCGCGTGCGGCCGCCGGGTCTGACGCCCGTATGAACGGCTGTGCGCTACCGGTCGCCATTGTGTGCGGCTCGGGCAACCAGGGTATTACCTGTGCGTTGCCCGTTATGGAATATGCCGACTACCTGCGCTGCGACCACGAGCGCCTGGTGCGCGCCGTGATGCTGTCCGATCTTATTGCTGTGCATATCAAGAGCTATATTGGTGCGCTCTCGGCGTTTTGCGGTGCTATTTGCGCTGCGTGCGGTGCCGGCGCGGCGATTACCTGGCTGTGCGGTGGCACGCGCGAGCAGATCGGCGCGACGGTCTCCAATACGCTCGGTAACGTGGGCGGCATCGTGTGCGATGGCGCCAAGGCAAGCTGCGCCGCTAAGATTTCCGCTGCCGTTGATGCGGCGATTCTGGGCCACGATATGGCCATGCAGGGCCGCGGCTTCCGTGCCGGCGAGGGCCTGATTCAGGATACGGTGGAAGAGACGATCGCCAGCATGGGCTATGTGGGCCGCGTTGGCATGAAGGATACCGACGTCGAGATCCTCAACATCATGATCGGCAAGACCATCGTCGACTGCTAGGGGCTCTGGGGCACTGCATCTTGTTGTTGAAACTATCGCGCTTGTGGCTGTAAAGCACCTGTCTGCATTGCGGACAGCGAGGATCTCGCGGTATGTCACCAGGTCGTTCTCGCGCTTGATGCG
>NZ_QSAS01000012.1:0-50296 GCF_003465485.1 Collinsella sp. AF11-11
TTTTACCAGCTAGTTCCTCTTACTCGTCTAGGAGATCCTCTGGCATGTCGTTGCCGTCGCCTAGATCGACAGGGGTTTCTTCGGGGGCAGAGCCGTCTTCTGTGGCTTCACCTTCGGGCTTCTCCTTGGCGGCCGTCATGCGGGCTACGGCGCAGATGCGGTCGTTGTCGTCGACGGTCATCATCTTGACGCCCTGGGTGGCGCGGCCGGTCTGGCTGATCTCGTCGGTCTTGACGCGAATGACCGTCGCGCCCTCCGTCACGATGAACAGCTCGTGCTGCGGGCCCACCGTCTTCATGGCCGCGAGGTTGCCCTTACGCTCGGTCATTTGGATGGTGTAGACGCCCTGGCCGCCGCGATTCTGCTCCGGGTAGTCCGCGACCGGCGTGCGCTTGCCGTAGCCGCGCTCGGTGATGACGAATAGATCGCCGTTGCCGTTAGTGACTTCCATGCCCAGAACGCTCACGCCGTCCTTCATACCGATACCGCGAACGCCGCTGGTATCGCGGCCGGTGGCGCGCACCTGTTCCTCGGAGAACATGATCGCCTTGCCCGCGGTGGTGGCCAGGATAATCTTGTCTCCCTCGCGCACGCGGCGCACGTTCAGCAGCGCGTCGTCGTCACGCAGGTTGATAGCGATCAGGCCGTCGCGGCGGCTGCGGTCATATGCGCTCATTACGGTCTTCTTGACCATGCCGCTCTTGGTGGCAAACATCAGGTACTCGTCGGCAGGGAACTCGCGGCAACTGATGACGCTCGCGATCTTCTCGCCCTCCTCGAAGGGCAGCAGGTTGACGATCGCGGTACCGCGCGCCTGGCGCGTACCCACCGGCAGCTCGTGCACCTTCAGGCGATAGACCTTACCCTTGTTCGAGAAGAACAGCACGTACTCGTGCGTGGACGCGATGAACATCTCGTCGATGACGTCGTCCTCTTTGAGGTTGACGCCCGACACGCCCTTGCCGCCGCGCTTCTGGGCGCGGTAGGCGGCCACCGGGATGCGCTTGACATAGCCGGTGTGGGTGATGGTCACGACCATGTCCTCATCGGCAATGAGGTCCTCGACGTCCAGGTCCTTCTCGACATGGCTGATCTCGGTGCGGCGCTTATCGCCGAACTTCTTGGAGATCTCGCGCATCTCTTCCTTAATGACGCCCAGGATCTTCTCCTCGTGCGCCAGCAGGTCCTCGTAGTAGGCGATGGCGCGGCGCAGGCCGTCCAGCTCTTCCTGGATCTTGTCGCGCTCCAGGCCGGTCAGGCGGCGCAGCTTCATCTCGAGGATGGCCGTGGTCTGCTCGGGCGTAAAGCCAAAGCGCTCGATCAGGCGGCTGCTGGCCTCGGAGTCGGTCTGCGAGGAGCGGATGATGCTGATGACCTCGTCGATATGGTCAAGGGCCATCAGGTAGCCCTCAAGGATATGCGCGCGGGCCTGGGCCTTCTTAAGGTCGAAGCGGGTGCGGCGGGTGACGACGTCGACCTGGTGGTCGATGTAGTGCTGCAGCATCTCGCGCAGGCTCAGGCATTTGGGAACGCCGTTGACAAGCGCCAGGTTGTTGGCGCCAAAGGTCGTCTGCAGCGAGGTGTACTTGTACAGGTTGTTGAGCACGACCTGCGGGATGACGCCCTTCTTGAGTTCGATGACCAGACGGATACCCTTCTGGTTGGACTCATCGCGCATATCCGAGATACCCTCGATGCGCTTGTCGTTGACGAGCTGGGCGATCTTCTCCTGCAGGGTGCCCTTGTTGACCATGTAGGGAATCTCGGTAAAGACCAGGCGGCTGCGGCCGGTCTTGGTGGACTCCACGTGAGCCTTGGCGCGCACGGTAATGGAGCCACGGCCGGTCTCGTAGCTCTGCTTAATACCGGCACTGCCCATGATGATGGCGCCGGTGGGGAAGTCCGGACCGGGCATGATCTGCATGAGCTCGTCGACAGTGGCGTCGGGATTATCGATCAGGTAGCAGGTTGCCTCGATCGCCTCGGTGAGGTTATGCGGGGCGATATTGGTGGCCATGCCGACGGCGATGCCCTGACTGCCGTTGACCAGCAGGTTGGGGAAGCGCGCAGGCAGCGCCTGAGGCTCGGCGAGCGATTCGTCGTAGTTGGGCTGCCAGTCGACGGTATCCTTCTGCAAGTCACGCAGGAGCTCCATGGCGGGCTTTGCCAGGCGGCTCTCGGTGTAACGCATGGCCGCCGCGCCGTCGCCGTCGATGTTACCGAAGTTGCCGTGACCGTCGATGAGCGGCGTGCGCATGGAGAACCACTGCGCCAGGCGGACCATGGCCTCATAGACCGCGAAGTCGCCATGCGGGTGGTACTTACCGATAACTTCGCCGACCGTCCAGGCCGACTTCTTGTGCGGGCGGTTGGGGTAGATGCCGCTCTCGTTCATCGCGTACAGGATGCGGCGGTGCACCGGCTTTAAGCCGTCGCGCACGTCCGGCAGGGCGCGCGCCGTAATGACCGACATCGAATACTCGATAAATGACTGCTTCATCTCGCGGCCAAACTCCGAAATCTGGAGCTGGCCGCCGTTGATATCCTCGCCGGCCGAGGCGCCACGGTCGACTTCGCCAAAGCTCTCCTCGAGCTCACCGTCGTCGTCCTCTTCCTCTTCATCATCGGCATCGGGGTTATAGGCGTCCGGATCGCCGTCCTCGCCCTGCTCAGCACGGGCAAGCAGGCGCTTCAGATCATCGGGCATACCGGCATCGCCGGCCTCGCCCATACCCTCGTTATTGTTGATATCGTCTGCCACGTTACCTCCTCATGGTTTGCGTGGTCCATTAATCATCCTGCCACGGAGACGGCTTTTCCAGGTGCCGCAGATTCGCTCGAAAGAGGAGGGAAGCGTACTTGGGTACGCGACCGACGATTGAGGGCGAAGGTGCGGTGGCTGGGAAAGCCGAACAGGTTAGGCGTCTAAGAAGCGCGCGTCGTGCGCGTGTTTTTCAATGTACTCGCGGCGATAGCCGACCTCGGAACCCATCAGCTCGCGCACGGCGCGGTCCGCCACCACGGCGTCCTCGATCGACACACGCTGCAGGATGCGGGTCTTGGGATCCATCGTCGTCGAGGCAAGCTGCTTGGGGTCCATCTCGCCCAGGCCCTTGTAGCGCTGGACGGTATAGCCCTTGCGCTTCTTGGTGATCTTGCCATCCTTGGCCTTGCCGGCCTCGTCGTTGTCGTCGGGGTTCAGGCCCAGACTCTGGATGGTGTCGCGCAGGATCTCGTCTTCGGGCTGGCGGCCGTTGGGATACACGTAGTGGATCTTGTTGCGCACCTTAATGCCAAAGATGGGCGGGCAGGCAACATAGACGTAGCCGGCATCGATCAGCGGACGCATGTACTTGTAGAAGAACGTCAGCAGCAGGATGCGGATATGCGCACCGTCGACGTCTGCATCGGTCATGATGATGATCTTGTGGTAGCGCGCCTTGGTGATATCGAAGTCGCCGCCGTCGCCGGCACTCGTCGTGACGCCGCAGCCGATCGCGGTAATCAGCGACTGGATGGTGTCACTCGAGAACGCGCGATGGTCACCAACGCGCTCGACGTTCAAAATCTTGCCACGCAGGGGCAGAATCGCCTGGATGTCTCGGCGACGGCCGTCCTTGGCCGAACCGCCTGCCGAGTCGCCCTCTACGATGAAGAGCTCGGTCAGCTCGGCATCGCGCACCGAGCAGTCGGCGAGCTTACCGGGCAGGGATGCCGTCTCGAGCAGGCTCTTGCGGCGGGTCGCCTCGCGCGCCTTGCGGGCGGCGTTGCGCGCCTTGCAGGCCTGTTGCGCCTTCTTGACGATCTCGCGAGCAGGCTTGGGATGCTCCTCGAGGTAATCGGCGAGGCCGTCGGTCACGATCTTGAGCGTGAGCGCGCGCATATAGGAGCTGCCGAGCTTTGCCTTGGTCTGGCCCTCAAACTGAGGATCGGGCAGCTTGACCGAGATAACGGCCGAAAGGCCCTCGCGCACATCGTCGCCGGTCAGGTTGGCGTCTTTTTCCTTGAGCAGGTTCTGCTTGCGCGCGTAATCGTTGATTACGCGGGTGAGCGCGGTGCGGAAGCCCTCAAGGTGCATGCCGCCCTCGGGAGTGTAGATGTCGTTGGCGAACGACATGACGTTCTCGCCGTAGCCGCTATTCCACTGCAGGGAAACCTCGACCTCGCCCATCTTGGTCACAGGCGCGTCCGGATCCGATTTGCCCTCGATGTAGATGGGCTCCTTAAAGGCCTCGGGGACGTCCTTGCCCTCGTTGAGGAACTTGACGAAGTCGATGATGCCGCCCTCGTAGCAAAACTCCTCCACGTGGGGAGTCGCCTCGCGCTCGTCGGTCAGCACAATCTTAAGGTTCTTATTGAGGAACGCCGTCTCCTGCAGACGGTTGTGCAGCGTATCGAAATCGTAGATGCAGGTCTCGAAGATCTCGTCGTCGGGCCAGAAGGTGACGGTGGTGCCCGTTGAATCCGAGGTGTCCACGACCTCCATCTTCTTGACGGTCTTGCCGCGCGAGAACTCCATCTCGTAGGTGTTGCCATCGCGGCGAACCTGAACGACCACGCGCTTGGACAGTGCGTTGACGACGGAGATGCCCACGCCGTGCAGGCCGCCCGAGACCTTATAGGCCGAGTTATCGAACTTACCGCCGGCGTGCAAGATCGTCATGACGACCTCGAGCGTCGGGATCTTTTTAACAGGGTGCTCGTCGACGGGGATGCCGCGCCCGTTGTCGACGACCGTGATGGAGTTGTCGGCGTGGACCGTCACCTGGATCTCGGTGCAGAAACCGGCCATGGCCTCGTCGACGGAGTTGTCAACGATCTCCCACACCAGGTGATGCAGACCGCTGGCGCTCGTCGAGCCGATATACATGCCCGGGCGCTTACGAACGGCCTCGAGACCTTCGAGAATCTTAATCTCGCCGCCATCGTAATCGTTTTCGTTTGCCACACGTCCTCCTTCAGTCAAGAAAATGTGTACAGCCTTACTAGTTTATCGTAAAAAAATACCATCGGGAACGAGGGTATTTGGCTCTACAAGGCCACCAGATGCGATTTAAGGCTCTTTTTTGCTTTGCACGCCCTTGGCCCACTCGGCACTGGCTCTCATGGCATTCTCGAGGGCCTCGCGCAGTTTTTGGTCTTCGATGGGCGCCACTTGGCGCTCAATCTCGGTGCGCTCGGCCTCACTTAGGTCGGCATACGGGGCCGGCGGTCGCTCGGTCGTCGCCGGGCGCAGGCGCTCCTTGGCGGCGGGCGGCGTGTGACCGGGCGCGGTGGTTTTGAACACCAGGCCGTCCACATGCGCACCGGCGCGCTCCATGCGCGCGCGGATGATCTCGCGCAACAGCGTCATTTCCTGCGTCCACGAGGGCGAGTCGAGATACACCAGCAGCTCATTGGACTCGGGCAGGTAACGCAGTCCCGTCACATGCCGCCCCTCGCGCGTGCCCGAGCACACCGCGTTCCATGCGCGATAGACCGTGCGCGACTCCTCGGCGGCCTCCATCTGCGCACGGCGCTTAGGCGTTGCAGCCGCCAGGATGCGCTGGCGCTCTGCGTTCAAAAACCCGCTGAAGGCGACTGTCTCGCTCTCGCGCTCGTAATTAGCACGTCTCACCCATGCTCACCACCTTGGCTCGATCAAGCAGGTCATCGGTAAAGTACCCCAGGTTGGTCGTGGTTATGACCGTCTGGATATCATCGCCGATCAGCCGCAGGAAAGCGCCGCGACGCTCGCCGTCGAGCTCGCTCATCACGTCGTCCAGAAGCAGCAGTGGGGCGGTGCCCAGGACATCGCGAGCCACGGCCACCTCGGCCACCTTCCAGGACAGTACCAGCGTGCGCTGCTGTCCTTGGCTGGCAAATGAACGGGCGGAGCGACCCGCCACGGTGAACTCGATCTCGTCGCGATGCGGTCCCACCAACGTCACGCCGCGGCGAATTTCCTCGTCGGCATGCTCGTCAAGGGCGGCCAGCATGCGCTCGTACGCCCAACCCTTCAGCTCTTCGCGATCCTCGACCTGGGGCAAATCCCCCAGCGTGGACGCATAGGTCACGTTGACAGCCTCGCCGGACGCCACTTGCCCGTAGGCAGTGTGCACATGGCCCGCCAGCCGGTCGAGTAGGGCCAACCGGTGCACGAGCAGGGCCGAGCCCGCGCGAGCAATCGAATCGTTCCACGCGCCGAGCATCTCGCGACAGCACCAGGTCTCCTTGAGCAGGGCGTTACGCTGGGTCACGCAGCGCCCATAGGTGCTCGCAAGATCGGCATAACGCGCGCTCAGCTGCATGCCAAAGTCATCGAGGGCGGCGCGGCGCACACTGGCGCCTCGCTTAACCATGTCCAGATGGTCGGGGCAAAACAGCACGCTCGGCAGAATCCCGCGCACACCGGCGGCAGAGCATCTCTTGCCGTTGCGACTAAACGAGCGCTTACCGTCCTCCGCGCTCAATCCCATATCAAGCACGCGGCCGTCGCCCTCGAGCCTCAGCTCGATCTTGCACGAGCCCACGCCGTCATGGACGAGCTCGGCTGCGGTCGGATGCCTAAACGAGGCGCCGCTCGTCAGCAGCTGCAGCGCCTCTATGAGATTGGTCTTTCCCGCCGCGTTGGGTCCCGCAAGTATCGTCACGCCCTCATCCAGGGCAAGGCGATAGCTATCGAAGCTGCGGTAGTGCGCGACGGAAAGATCGCGGGCGAACATGGTCATGGCGCAGCGCTAGATGCGGACCGGCATGACCAGGTACAGGTAGTTGATCTTGTCGTAGGACTTGAAGATGCCCGCCTGCGAGTAGCTCTTGAGCTCCAGCGTGATCTCCTTCTCCTTGGACAGGGCATTGAGGCAGCCGAAGATGTAGTGGTAGTTGAAGGCGATAGTACCCGACTCGCCCTCGGCCTCGACATCGATCGTCTCCTGCGCAAGGTCCTGGTCATTGGAAATGGAGGACAGGCCCATCTGTCCGTTCTCGACATCGATCTCGAACTTGACGGCGGGGTTGGCGCTCGCGATAACGGCCACGCGCTTGAGGGCGGCGTTAAAGGCGGCGACGTCGATCTTGACGCTCGTCACGCACGAATCGGGGATGAGCTGCTTGTAGTTGGGGTACACGCCCTCGATGCGGCGCGACACGTAGGTGGTGTTGCCGGCCTCAAAGACGACCTGGGTGTCGGTGGCCCCGATCATGATGGTCGCCTGGCTGGCCATGATGTTCAGTGCGTCGTTAAAGGCGTCAGCCGGAACGTTGAGCTCAAAGGAGCCCTCGAGGGTCGAGGTCTCGACCTGCGTATCGCACACGGCCAAGCGGAAGGAATCGGTCGCCACCAGGCGCACGGTGTTGTTCTCGACCTTCATGTGCACACCACCCAGGATGGGGCGGGCCTTGTCGGTCGAGGTGACGCGCCACACGCGGCCGACCATTTCGGACAAGATATCGGTCGGCAGCTCCACGGCACTCTCGATGGCATAGGCCGGAAACTCGGGGAAGTCATTGGCATCGAGCGTATTCAGGCGGAAAGAGCTCTTCTCGCAACCAATCAGCACCTGGCGCTCGGACAGCTCAAAGGTGACCGGGGCATCGGGGAGGGTCTTGGTGATATTGGAGAGCATCTTACAGGGGATAACCATCTCGCCCTCTTCTTCGACATGCGCCGCGATGCGATGACGGATCGAGATGGTGTAGTTAGAGGTTTGGAATTCCAAGATGCCGTCTTGGGCCTTAACGAGCACGCCCGACAGGATGGGAAGGGTGGATGCCGAAGCGACACCCTTCATAACGACGCCGATGGCTTGTGTAAGCGAACTCTGGCTGACGGTGAACTTCATCTTTTAATACCTTTCTATAGATATAAATATCTTAATAATAGTAATAGCACTGACGAAACTGTTGATTACTCCCAAAGACGCAGGTCAGACCTAGAAAGAGAATCGACAGCAACCTGTGTGCAACAAGGGTGGTTTTCCACGTTCAAAACCTGCGCAAAACTTTTCATCACCGCGGATTGGGTTTTAGACACCTTATGCCCGTGGTTTCGACAAGTTTTCAACAGGTGTCTCTATTTCCCTACGAGCGCAGTGTAATTTTATCGCGCAGCGACTTGAGGTCTTCGGTGACGGTGCGGTCTTCCTGGATCATCTTCTGGACCTTTTTGTAACTCGTGCTGACGGTCGAGTGGTTGCGATTGCCAAATTCGGCGCCCACCGCCGTGGTCGTCATCTCGCACATCTCGATGGCCAGATAGATGGCAATGTGGCGTGCTTTGGCGATATTGGCGTTGCGACGCGGGCCGATGAGCTCCTCGTGCGTCACGCCGTACTGCTCTTCGATGACGGACTGAACCGTCTGGACGTTGATCTTTTTGGCCGATGTGTCGAAGTACTGGCTGGCGATGGCGTCGATATCGTCAAAGGTGAGCTCCCCGCCCTCGCGCTCGCGGTCGCCCGCCTCGCCGGCGCAGCGCTCGCAAAAGCTCTCGAGTTCGCGGATGTTGGTGCCCGACACCTCTGCCATGTGTTTAAAGTGCTCGTCGGTCAGGTGCCCGCCGTCGCCCCCATAGGCCGCCAGCAGCGAGTCGTCGCCTGCCTCGGGAGCGGCGACGATGGTGTTCTCGTAATAGCGCTGCAAGATCTTGTATTTCATCTCGTAGCTGGGCTCTGCGACCAGGCAGAGCATGCCGGCGTTGAAGCGGCTGGTCAGACGCTCGTCCATGCTCAGGTCCTTGGGGGCGCGGTCTGCCGCGATGACGACCTTCTTGTTGTTGCGGATGAACTCGTCCATGAGCTGGAAAAAGTAGTCCACGCTCGCGCGCTTGCCGATGATGTTTTGGATGTCATCGATGATGAGCACGTCCACGCCGTGGTATGCCTGCATGATGGGGGCGTTGCTCTTCTTTTGGCGGTCGAACTCGGTCATCAGGTCGTCCAGATATGCCTGGGAGTTGGCATACTTGACCTTGATCTCGGGCGACTTCTCGGCGAGCTCGTTTTTGATGGCAAGCAGCAGGTGCGTCTTGCCCAGGCCCGATTTGCCGTAGATGAACAGTGATGTGCACGTGCCACGCTCGTCCGCGAGGGCGGCAAACTTGAGTGCCGAGCGATAGGCATGGCTGTTCTCGGGGCCGTAGACAAAGTTCTCAAAGGTAAATTTTGAGTTCGCGGCGAGCGGGGCTCCATCCGCATTCTGCTCGGCCGGTACGGTCGGTGCCGGCATGGGTGAAGCGGGGGTCGCAGCTTGCGTGGACTTAGTCGGCGCTCCGCCCTTCATCTGGTTCATCATGCGACGAAAATCATCGGCCGAGAGCGTGTTCTTGATTGCAATGCCCGAATCCGCGCCCGCCGCTGCGTCGTGAGCGATAGGCATGTGCGTGACGGGTGCGTTCGTTGACGTCGCCGCCGCGGTCGGCAACGGTGCCATGGTTTCACGGGAAACATCGCCGTGCTGGTGCTCGATTGTCGGCACGTCGCCTGCGGAGGCCGGCACCGCCGGGGAGGCAGCGGGAGCCGCGGCGGGCGCCGTCGCAGCAGCGGCTCCCGCCACGGCTCCTTGCGGTGCCACGATGTCGAGCGCAATCGGTGCAAAGGCGATTTCTTCCAGATAGGCCTCAATAGTCGGCTGATGCTTTTTGAGCTGCGCGATGGCAAAGCGCGAGGGGGCCTCGATCGTGAGCGTATCTTCGGTCAGGCTTATGGCGCGCGATTGCCCCAGCATGTTGATGAGGCGTGCATCTTGGCCGTCGCGCTGGCAAAAGGCGATGGCATCCCCCAGGATGATGCTTGCTTCCTCGTCCACTGTCTCTCCCGTTCTTTAGCTCTGAGCTCGCACGCGAGCGGCGCCGAGTTCGGTCAGATGGTATTTCTGGCCATGCTTGATGACCAAGCCGGCCTGCGCCAAGTCATTGAGCGTGCGTGACCAAGTGGGGGCCGAGTTTCCAAACGCCCTCGCCAGATCGGTAGCACCGCACGCTTGATTTTGCGCCAGATAGCCCAGCGCGGCGTTGCCGCGATCGCTTACGAACACGTCCGGTTGTGGCTGCGCATACTGATTTGCTGCATTAGGATACATCATTTGAGCTGCTGGTTGTTGAGAACTCTGCATCGGTGGCATTTGCTGTTGAAAACTTTGAGGCCACTGTTGGTAAGGCTGCGGAGTCATCTGCTGGGCCCAGGGGTTGTACTGCTGCTGCGGCATCTGCTGGTACGGCTGCTGATATCCCTGCTGGTACTGCTGCGGGAACTGCTGGCCATACCCCAGTGGCGGCATCTGCTGATATGGATATCCCTGTTGGTACGGCTGATAGCCCATTTGCTGGCCACCCGGTGCCCCCGTCGCCTGCTGCATTGCTGCTGCATCCTGATCCGCCAGCGGCATGGCCTCTGGCGCGTTTGGCGGCATCGACATCGATGCCGCCTGGGGCTCTTGTGTAGGAAGCATTCCGGGCTGCTGCATCTGTCCCACGGGGGGCTGCATCTGTTGCGTTGCCATGGGCTGCTGCGCAAAAGCTCCCGGCAGGGGATATGTGGGCTGCTCCGTCTCGGGCCGCACGGCAGCACCGCGTCCGCCGGCACGCTCTATTTCCTGCACGCGTTTAGGGTCCAGGCTTACCGTAACCACGGTGCCGTTGCCCATGTTGTCCTCGATGGACACGGCCCCGCCGGCGTTTTCCAAATACTCCTGCACCATGGGAAACCCTGCTCCGGTTCCACGGATGTAGCGCTTCATCTTGCTGTTTGCGCTGGTAACGCCAAAGTCGAAAGCACGCTCCTTGTCGTCGATGCCGGGTCCTTGATCAGCGAAGCGGATGGTGTCTCCGCCGTCCAGAATCGAGATGATGGGCTCGGCAAAGTGCGCGTGGATAAAGTTTTCGACAATCTCGCGGATGACCATGAGCGAGATATGGCCACCTTGTTCTTTCATGCACTGGTAGACGGTGTTGGTCGTCTCTTCCAAATACGTGCGGACATCTTGCGGATCAATGACGATCACACGCGGTGTCGACAGCATATCGTCATAGACGGCGATCCGCGCGGCGTACATGGCTTTTGGCGCCTGCGTGGTCGTCTGCTCGCCTTCCTCACGCTCTTCGCGCACGCCGGTGATGTGCTCGTTGTCGGGTGCCGGGTCTCCGGAATCGACCATGGTGTAAAAGTCGTCAGACATGCCGCTCGCAATCTTTCAAAAGGTTTCGAACAAATAGTAGCTCACCGTGCAATGTTTCTCATCTTTCGACAACTTTTCAAAACCTGTTGAAAACTTTGGAAAACGGACGAAAAGTTCTCAACATTGCCAACATGACCTGTTGAAAACTCGATGAAATATCGTGAAAAGTTGCCATGCACCGCTAAATCGAGCTCGGCTTATGGGGGAACCGTGTGAACTGCGCAACCTTTTACCTTTGATTTCTTGACATTTGAACATTGATTTCCCTACAATCTTCAAGCTCACGTGTCTATATCTGCGTCCGCGCCCCCGCGGACACTCGAAATGCAGCAGGAGGAACTTAAGATGAAGCGTACGTATCAGCCTAATAAGCGTAAGCGTGCCAAGACCCATGGCTTCCGTGCCCGTATGGCCACTAAGGGTGGTCGTGCCGTGCTCGCCCGTCGTCGCGCCAAGGGCCGCAAGCGTCTCACTGTCTAGCAGCGATACACACATCTCGCATGAAGACTATTAAGTCTCGGCAAGATTTCGAGCATGTGTTCAGTCAGGGGCGTCGTTTCAATCACCCTCTGATTCGAATGACCATATGTGAATCGGTTGGCGAAGGCGACTCCGGAAGGGTCGCCTTCGTTGGTGCTAAACGGCTCGGTTGTGCTGTCGTGCGCAGCCGTTCTAAGCGTGTGATGCGCGAGGCCGCCCGCAGCTGTGGATTTCCCGTTGCGGGTTATGACATCATCTTGTTCGCAACTCCCAAGACGAGGGTTTCTTCGCCTCAGGAGATGGACAATGCATTGCGTTCGCTTATGAAACGCGCCGGCGTTGCCGGGGAGGAGCGATGAGCAATCACGTTTTGCGACGTGTTGCCATCGCTCCTATTCGCATATATCAACAGGTTATTTCGCCCTTATTGCCTGACGCCTGCATTTATTACCCAACGTGCTCGCAATACGCCGTCCAGGCGATTGAGAAGTACGGTGTTTTGAGAGGCTGCTGGCTTGCCGTGAGGCGCATCGCTCGCTGCAATCCCCTGCACGTCGGCGGTTATGACCCTGTGCCCTAGCGGGCACTCGCTATCGGAGGAAAACTTACATGTGGGATTGGATCGTTAACATCCTTTTCGAGCTGCTCAAGCTCATCCAGACCTTTGCGGTCGACTGGGGCCTGTCCATCATCATCCTGGTGGTCATCATCCGTCTGCTGCTGACGCCGCTTATGCTCAAGTCGACTAAGTCGACGGCACGCATGCAGGTGCTGCAGCCCAAGATGCTCGAGATCCAGGAGCGCTATGCCGACGATCCCCAGCGTCAGGCCGAGGAAATGCAGAAGTTCTACAGCGAGAACAAGTTCAACCCGATGGCTGGTTGTCTGCCGCTGTTGATTCAGATGCCTGTCCTGTTCGCCCTATTTACGCTGCTGCGTAACCTGCCGGACTACTTTAACGACGGCACGTTCTCGTTCTTTAATATTCTGCCCGACCTGACCACCACGCCGAGTGCCTCCTTTGCCGATGGCTTTATGGTCGCGCTGCCTGCGCTGGTCTGCCTGATCCTGTTCGCTGTCCTGACCCTGATTCCGCAGCTCTATATGTCGCGCAACCAGACCGGCCAGCAGGCTCAGAGCATGCGTATGATGGCCGTTGTCATGACGGTCATGATGCTTTGGATGGGCTGGAGCCTTCCCGTTGGTGTTCTGCTGTACTACGACGTCTCGTCTGCTTGGCAGGTTATCCAGCAGATTTTTGTGACGCAGAAGGTCATCGACAAGGCGAAGGCCGATGAGGAGGAGCGCCTTAAGAACGCGCCGCTGCAGGTTGAGGTCACTCGTCGCGAGAAGAAGCCGCGCCCGCACAAGAAGAAGTAGCGGGATATCAATCTTATTTAGGTACCTAACTTTTGGAGTACGTTATGTCTGAAGAGATCATCGAGGATATGCTTGAGGAGGTTGCCCCGCAGGTCGCGGGCGATTATCCCGAGATTGCACAGCGCTACAAGGCCGGTGAAGAGCTGACCGACGAGGAGCTCGACACCATTGCCGATGTCGCGATTTCCATCCTGCGTTCCATCCTTTCGCACTTCGATGCCGCCAACTCTCCTATCGATGAGTATGAGGGCGACGAGGGTGAGCTGATTCTGGATGTAACGGCTCCCGACCTTGCTGTTCTCATTGGCCGTCATGGTCGCACCCTTGATGCCCTTCAGGTTATGTTCTCTTTGCTAGTGAGCCGCAAGCTTGGCTTTAGGTATCCGGTTGTAGTGGACGTCGAGGGATACAAGAGCCGCCGTCAGGACAAGGTTGCCTCCATGGCTCAGTCTGCAGCCGAGCGTGCCATCCGCACTCATAAGAGTGTTTCGCTTCCGCCCATGAATGCCTATGAGCGTCGACTGGTTCACATTGCACTTCGTGGCAATGATGCCGTCGATACTCATTCTGAGGGTTCTGACCCTGATCGCCATGTGGTGATTGTTGCTCGATAATCTGCTCGAGCTTATGCTAAGGGGACGTGGTTTCCACGTCCCCTTTTTTTGTCAAAAGTTCTCGATACACTGATTTTTGTCAGAAAGGAGCTTTCGTTGTTAGTACTTACTGATCAGCAAGCTGACGAGATGTTGACTCGTCTAACTTCCTATTGCAAAGAGTATTCCTTGAGCGTATCTGATGTTGAGCTGAGGAAATGTATTCAGCATTTGGATTTGGTTCTGGAAACAAATAAGACAACTAATCTCACCCGTATTCTTAACGTAGAAGATGCTGCGGTACTTCATATCCTCGACTCACTTGTTTTGCTCCCCTATATCAATAAGGCTCCTGAGGGAGCTTTGCTCGATATGGGGACAGGTGCGGGCTTCCCTGGTATTCCGTTAACCATAACCACGCATCGTAAAGCTACTTATATTGACTCTGTTGGTAAGAAGGTTGATGCCGTCAATTCTTTTGTTCATGCTCTTGGGTTGAAACATGCTCATGCGGTCCATGATCGTCTTGAAGAATATGCTCGAAGCCATAAGAAGCAGTTCTCTGTCGTAACTGCCCGCGCACTGGCTCCTCTACCGATTCTTGTTGAGTATGCAGCTCCGTTCCTCAAGGATGGAGGGCTATTTGTTATCACCAAGGGCAATCCTTCGGATGAGGAGCTTGCTTCTGGCATGTCAGCAGCTAAGATTTGTGGCTTCACTTTGCTTCTGAATGACGCAATCGATTTGCCTGAGGGCTTGGGCCACAGGGAGTTCATTGTTCTTAAGAAGAGTCATCCAGCATCTGTTTCATTGCCTCGTGCAAATGGCATGGCAAAGAAGAATCCGCTTGCCTAGATGTTTCACGTGAAACATAATGGATACTAACAACTTGCAGTGTTTCACGTGAAACATGGCAGTTGATATCGAATCGGAATGTTTCACGTGAAACATCCTCCGTTTGACAGCTTTAATACACACCAGGAGGGACCGTGGGATTTCGCGACGTTAAGCGTTCTAAGAACGCAAAAGACACGCGTATCATTGCAATCATCAATCAAAAAGGCGGCGTCGGTAAGTCAACAACGGCTGTAAACCTTGCAGCAGCACTGGGTGAGCAGGGTCGTAAGACACTGATTGTCGATTTTGATCCGCAGGGAAACAGCACCAGTGGATTTGGAATTGAAAAAGAAGACCTTGATCAATGCATCTATGATGCATTGCTGAATGATGTGCCCGCAGAATCGCTTGTTCTTGATACAAATTGCAAAAAGGTATTTGTAATTCCGGCTACAATTCAGCTTGCAGGCGCCGAAATTGAGCTCGTAAGCGCAATTGCTCGTGAAACCCGCCTCAAAGATTTGCTTGAGCCGATTCAGGACGAGTTCGATTTTATTTTCATTGACTGTCCTCCTTCGCTCGGCTTACTTACCATCAACGCCTTGACCGCAGCAGACAGTGTTTTGATTCCAATCCAGTGCGAGTATTACGCACTCGAGGGCGTTACGAAGCTGCTTGAGTCAATGAAGATGGTCAAATCACGTCTGAACAAGAGTTTAGACACCTATGGTGTGCTTATGACCATGTATGACTCGCGTACTTCTCTATCGAATCAGGTTGTTGAGGAGGTTCAATCGTACTTTGGGGACAAGGCGTTTAAGACGCTGATCCCCCGTACGGTTAAAATCTCCGAAGCTCCGTCTTTTGGAGAGCCAGTAATTACCTATGCACCTCAAAATAAGGGTGCAAAAGCGTATATGAACCTTGCAAAAGAGGTGATCAAGCGTGCCTAGTGTAAAGAAACGTGGCGGATTGGGGCGTGGACTCAATGCTTTGGTCTCTGAGGCCGAGTATGAGACCGGTAGTTCGTCTGCACCTGCTTCAAATGCTGCATCTGAAACAAAACTACCTATTGAAGATATCGTTCCTAACCCTAATCAGCCGCGAATTCACTTTAACGAAACTGAACTTCGTGAGTTGAGCGAGTCAATCCAAGAACATGGCGTTTTGCAGCCGCTTTTGGTTCGCAAGAATGGAAACGGCTATGAGATCATCGCTGGAGAGCGTCGTTACCAGGCGTCAAAGCTTGCTGGTCTTGAGGAGCTGCCTGTCATCATTAAAGATGTTAATGATGAAGAGATGCTGGCTCTTGCTCTTATCGAGAACCTTCAGCGTTCTGATCTGAATCCCGTTGAAGAGGCTAAGGGATATCGCCAGCTCATCGATGCCAGCGGTATGACCCAGGAGGCATTGTCGAAGGCTGTAAGTAAGTCACGCTCTGCAATTACAAACTCGCTGCGCCTTCTCGATCTCCCTGAAGTTGTTCAGCAGATGATTTTTGAGGGTAAACTTACTGCTGGTCACGCACGTGCGATTCTTGCAGTTCCCTATGAGGATGCTCGAATTCGACTTGCAGAGAAGGTTATTGCGGAGGGCCTTTCCGTAAGAGCGACAGAAAATCTTGCTCCATTGTTTTCTGCCGGAGAGACACCTAAGGCGCCGCGGCCTGCAACGCCTCAGTCTTTTAAAAAGGCCGCGCGTGTACTTCGTCAGGTGTTTAATACCAACGTGCGTGTGAAGAGCTCGCGTGGAAAGAATAAGATTGAGATTGAGTTTAAAGACGAAGAAGAGCTCTCTCGTATTCTTGGTGAAATGATTCAGTTTGATCAAGGAGGCCAAGATGAGGAATAAGATTCTAACTGCAATTGCATTGGCGACGACTGTCGCGGCTGGTGCCTTTGCTGGATATAAGATCGCGACAGACGATGAACTTCGAGGTCGTTTGCTTCGTGGCGCGCAAGATATCGTTGATACGTCCAAGAAGAAAATGGATGTTATGACAGAAGATGTTGCCATGCGCACTGCTCAGGTAACGAAAAATCCTAAGATTAATCAAGGTTGGGTTAGCAACCAATGGGAAAATGTAGGCTATTAGGTACCTAACAATTACTCAGCATATTCTAAGGGGCCCTTGTCTGATTCATGAGACAAGGGCCCCTTATTTTGGCCGTAAAAAATGGGACAGGAAGCAACTGATTCAAAATTGAGGTCAATAAATGAAACGGCCCCGGTTGCATATCCTGCAACCGGGGCCGTTCGATGTTTCACATGAAACGTTTTGGAGTGCGACTCCCCTATGCGTTCTTCTGAACTTTGAAGCGCTGTTTCAGCTGTCCGCAAGCGGCGTCAATATCGTTACCACGGGAGTTACGAATCGTGGTCTCGATGCCACGGGACTCAAGACGACGCTGAAGATCCTCAACCTTATGAATCGGCGACGGCTTGAGCGGGCTGCCCTCGATGTCGTTAAGTTGAATCAGGTTAACGTGGCACAGCGTTCCCTCGCAGAAGTCGCAGAGTGCCTGCATCTCGGGATTCGTGTCGTTGACGCCTTCGATCATGGCATACTCATAGGTCGGGCGGCGGCCAGTCTTCTCGGTGTAGAACTGAAGCGCTTCGTGAAGGCGAAGCAGCGTGTACTTCTTAACACCGGGCATGAGCTTATTGCGCGTCGACTGGATGGCGGAATGCAGGGAAACGGCAAGAGTGAACTGCTCGGGGATATCGGCAAATTTGCGAATACCGGGAATAACGCCGCTGGTAGAGACGGTGAGGTGACGAGCGCCGATACCGATGCCATCGGGGTCGTTGAGGATACGCAGTGCCTTGAGAACCTCGTCGTAGTTGGCAAACGGCTCGCCCTGGCCCATGAAGACAACGCTTGTGGCACGCTCGCCAAAGTCGTTGGATACATGAAGCACCTGGTCGACGATCTCTTGAGCGGTCAGAGAGCGCTTGAGGCCGTTGAGACCGGTAGCGCAAAAGGCGCAGCCCATGCCGCAGCCTGCCTGGGTGGAAACGCAGACGGAAAGTTTGTTACGACGGGGCATGCCGACAGTCTCGACGGAAATGCCATCGTGGTACTCGAGCAGATACTTGCGCGAGCCATCTTTGGAAACCTGCTTGGTGAGTTCAGTCGGCGTATCAAAGGCAAAAGCCTCTTTAAGCTGCTCACGGAAAGCCTTGGGAAGGTTGGTCATATCGTCAAACGAACAAACGTTCTTCTCAAAGACCCATTCGATGAGCTGCTTCGCGCGGAAGGCGGGCTGGTCAAGTTCGGCCACGAGCTCGCGAATATCGTTTTGGCTCAAGTCGCGAATGTCCTGAGATTTAGTCCTGGGATTCATGGAAGCCTTTCGATTTTGGGGAAACGTAGAGGGTATCGCTACAATATGGTATCAGCTGCAGAAATTATAGAGGAGGAGTCTGCCCATGCCGGGTAAAAGCCTAGAGAACATGCACGTAGCGGTCTTGGCGGGCGGTCATTCCGCCGAGCGTGAGATTTCGCTCAATTCGGGAAAGAACGTCGTGGTGGCACTGAAGGAGGCCGGCTACACCTCGGTGGAGCTGCTTGACACGGCCGCTGATGACTTTATGGTAACCATGGCGACCGGCGGATTCGATGTGGCATTTATCGCCATGCACGGCGCCGGCGGTGAGGATGGCGCCATGCAGGGTGCCATGGAGACCCTGGGTATCCCCTACACGGCCTCGGGCGTACTTGCCAGCGCCTGCGGTGCCGACAAGGAGGTCTCTAAGCTCCTATACGCCAAGGCGGGCATTCCCATTGCCCCCGGCCTTGCGCTCGAGGTGGGCGACGAAGTCGATATCGATCATATCGTCGAGGTTTGTGGCGAGCGCTGCTTTGTGAAGCCGGCCGTCAACGGTTCCAGCTATGGCATTTCCCTGGTCCATGAGCCCTCCGAGCTGCCCGCGGCAATCGCCAAGGCGTTTGAGTACGGCGACAAAGTGCTGGTCGAGAAGTGCATCGAGGGTACCGAGGTCACCGTCGGCGTATACGGCGAAGATGACGTGCGCGCCCTGCCGATTGTCGAGATTCGTAAGCCCGAGGACTGCGAGTTCTACGATCTGGACGTGAAGTATGTCGACCCTACGGATATCCATCGCATTCCGGCGCAGATTTCACCCGAGAATTACGCTCGCGCTCAGGAACTTGCCTGTGCCGCTCACAAGGCCCTCGGTTGCCTGGGTATCTCGCGCAGCGACTTTATTGTGAGCGAGGACGGCCCCGTTATCCTCGAGACCAATACCATTCCCGGCATGACCGATACGTCGCTGTATCCGGATGAGATCCGCCACACCGACGACATGACGTTCCCGCAGGTCTGTGACAGCCTGATCCGTATGGGCCTTCGTCGAGCGGGCATTGCATGCTAATCGAGGACGCGGTTTCGTCAGGAACGCCGCAGTTTGTCATCGACTCCTATGCCACGCTTGCCGACCGCGCCAAAACGCAGTCCTTCGGCCTTATCGAGGAAGATGTGATTATCCTCGATACCGAGACCACGGGTCTTTCGGTGCAGGACAACGAGCTGATCGAGATCTCGGCGGCCCGTCTTTCGGGCCGCGAGGTCATCGACCGCTTCGATACCTTCGTGCATCCCAGGCAGCTGATTCCCGCCGAGATTACCGAGCTCACGAGCATTACAAATGCCGATGTTGCAGATGCCCCGTCGGCGGTTGAGGCCGTCGCCGCTCTCGCCGATTTTGTCGGTGGCTGCCCGGTGATCGCACACAACGCCACGTTCGACCGCTCGTTTATCGAGTCGGTCAAAGGCGGCGTCAACGTGAGCGATATTTGGATCGATTCGCTGGCGCTGTCGCGCATCGCGCTTCCGCGCCTGGCCTCGCACAAGCTGTCTTTTATGGCCGATCTGTTTGGCTGCGACTCGGTATCACACCGTGCCAATGCCGACGTCGACGCCCTGTGTGGCGTATGGCGCGTGTTGCTCGTGGCGCTCACCGACTTGCCCCAGGGCTTCATGGCGCGCCTAGCCGACATGCATCTGGACGTGCCTTGGTCCTATCGTCCTATCTTCTCATTCTTGGCAGGGCAGAACCCTGGTTCCATCTTCTCTCTCAGCGCCGCTCGTGCTGACGTTCTCAAGGCCGATCGCGCCGACGATCGGGTGGACGCCGATGAACTGCCGGTTCTCAAGATGCCGAGTCGTGAGGAGATCGAGGCAGACTATGCGCCAGGTGGCCTGGTCAATCGCATGTATCCCACCTACGAGCCGCGTGATGAGCAGATCGCGATGGCGCTCGAGGTCCGCGATGCGCTGGTCACGGGCACTCATCGAGTAATTGAGGCAGGCACCGGCGTCGGCAAATCGATGGCCTATCTGGTGCCTTTTGCCGAGGCAGCACGCCGTAACAACATCACGGTTGGTATTGCGACCAAATCGAACAATCTTGCCGACCAGCTTATGTACCATGAGCTGCCAAAACTTGCGGAGCAACTGGACGGTGGTCTGTCATTTTGCGCTCTCAAGGGGTATGACCACTATCCGTGCCTGCGCAAGCTTGAGCGCATGAGCCGCGGCCAGGTCGAGATTACCACCAAGCGCGATCCGGCGGACACGCTCACGGCGGTCGCGGTCATTATGGCGTACGTCTGCCAATCAGCCGATGGCGACCTCGACTCGCTCGGCATTCGGTGGCGCAGCGTCAACCGTCCCGACTTTACGACGGCCTCGCGCGAGTGTGCTCGTCGCCTCTGCCCGTTTTTCCCTGATAAATGTTTGGTCCATGGCGCTCGCCGTCGTGCGGCGCATGCCGATGTGGTGGTCACCAACCATTCCCTGCTGTTCCGCAACGTCGCGGCCGAGGGCAGGATTTTGCCGCCGATTCGTCATTGGGTAATCGACGAGGCCCATTCCATCGAGCGCGAGGCGCGCCGTCAGTGGGCGCGCGTGGTGTCGGCGGACGAATCACGCGTCCTGTTCGAGCGCCTGGGTGGCTCGAGCACCGGCGCGCTAAGCCAGGTTTCCCGTGATTTGGCAACCTCCGAGGGCTCTACGCTCTATCTGGGCCTTACTGCCAAGGCGACGTCGACGGTTGCCCGCGCGAGCATGGCAATCGCCGACGTGTTCGATGGCGTTCGCGAGCTCGGCCGCCGTGCGCGTGGGGGTTATGACAATGCCAATCTATGGATTGGCCCCGAGCTGCGCGAATCAGACGACTGGCATGATTTCTTACAGTCGGCCTACACTGGCATCGACGCATTGGAACAAGCTGACAAGAGCGTCGACGCGCTGGTGCAAGCCGTCGCCGCCGACAAGCCCGAGGTTGTTGTCGACCTGGGTGATATCTCGCGCCGCCTGCACGAGCTGGCCGAGAACCTCAAACTCATCATTGATGGCACCGATGAGCACTACGTGTATTCGCTGCAGGTCAATCGCAGGCTGCGTGCCGGCGGAGAGTCGATGACCGCAGAGCGCATCGACATTGGCGAGGCCTTGGCAACCGAGTGGCTGCCCGAGGTTCACACGGCTATCTTTGCCTCGGCGACCATGACGGTGTCCAAAAGCTTTGAGCACTTTAACCATGCGGTCGGCCTTGATCGCATCGGTGCTTCAACGTCGTCATCGCTGCACTTGGATTCGAGCTACGACTTCGATTCGAACATGGCTGTAGTCGTTGCGGGCGATATCCCCGATCCGCGCGATCGTGAGAGCTATCTTACGGCGCTCGAGCGCGTACTGGTCGACGCCCATCTTGCCATGGGCGGATCGGTGCTCACGTTGTTCACCAATCGGCGCGACATGGAGGACCTATACGCCCGCGTTGAGCCCAAGATGGCCCGTGCGGGTCTGGAGCTCAACTGCCAGCAGCGCAACTCATCTCCTCGTCGCCTGCGCGACCGGTTTATCAACGAACCGACCTCGTCGCTTTTTGCGCTCAAGGCCTTCTGGGAGGGGTTTGATGCCAGCGGCGAGACGCTGCGCTGCGTCATCATTCCCAAGTTGCCGTTCTCGAGCCCCACGGACCCGCTCTCGTGCGAGCGCAACCTGCGCGAAGACCGCGCATGGGCGCGCTATTCGCTGCCCGAGGCGGTGCTCGAGGTTAAGCAGGCCGCGGGGCGTTTGATTCGCTCGTCGACCGATAGCGGCGTGCTGATCTTGGCGGATCCTCGCCTGGTGACGAAGGGCTATGGCAAGAAGTTCTTAACGTCGCTGCCCACGAGCTCCTACCAGCGCATCGAATCGGCGCAGATCGGGCACTATCTACAGCTGTGGCGTGCACGCCACGAGCGGCGGCGCTAAAGCGGACAGACGAGGGTTTTTGCCATATCGCACAGACGCTTTGACAGGGCGGGGTCATCCAAGATGCGGATGGCTCCGCCCGCTGCGATTATCTGGCTCAGCAGCCAACGCTCGGAGCCGTAATGTACGGTTACCGTTGCCATGTCTGTCCCGCTGCGTTCGATTAGGGTGATGCCGGCCCAGTCCAGATGCTCCGCCATATCGAATGGCATCAAGAGCTTTGCGCTACGCTGCGTCCGGGCAAGGGAATCGTGGAGGGATGCAACGTCCGGTGCGTGAGGCACGACGGAGTCTTCCGTCAAGGCGAGTCCCTCGATTTTATCCATGCGATAGGTGCGCTGCTCATCGACCGCGATGTCCCAGGCAATCAGATATGTTTGGTCGCCGTTTGCTGTAATGCGCAAGGGGTCGACCAGACGCTCGCGTGGCCGCGCATCGTCCATCGAGCGATACGAGATACGACAGCGAACGCCGTCCTGAATGGCGCAGCTCAGCTGCTGCCAGTGCGACCCGTGGTTGACGGTGTCAAAGACGTGCTGGTTATAGCCGAGCTCTTCGGGTAGAAGAGCGTGTCGAATCCGAGCTGCCGTCTGCGGCTCGATCCCCAACGATTCAAGTTCGTGGTTGAGCACAGCGCCCTCGGCGGTACTCAAGCGCAGCGGTAGCACACGTCCGGCGTCACCGGTGAGGATCACACGCTCGCCGTGGCATTCGCAGATGATGCGCGCACCCGATTCTCGGTCCGCGAGCGTCGAGACGATCTCGAGAATCTCGTCGAGCGACACTCCCGTGATGTCAAAGCGACTGCAAATCTCAGTTCGTGTCATGCCGCTCTCGCCGGCGGCGTAGAGGGCCTCCATGATGTCGATGGCGCGCGAGAGCCTCTGCTCGCTGGTGAGTTTACGCACGGGCATGCTCGTGCACCGTCCTTTCAATGAGGTGGTTCCACGCCTGCTTGAGCGATTTGGGGGCCATGGGCCTCATGCCGTCCATGGCGTGGGCCATGCAAAATGAGGCGGCGGCTTCAAGATCGCGCACGTCAACGGTCCAAGTCCATCCCGAATCGGTGTGTGCGAGCTCACCTCGCCCGCGCGTGAGGCCGTTGATCATATCGATCTGCGTTTGCGGGGCGAACGAGAACGTAGCCGCAACGGGCGGGCGGTCGGCAAAATCGAATTCAAAGAACAGGTAGTCGCTGAGGTTGAAGTCCGCAGGGATAACGTAGGCCTTCGAGGGGCGCCAAGCGCGAACGATACGGTCGCAGCGGAATGTCCTGATGTCGTCGGTGGCATTGTCGAGGCCGCAGAAGTACGCAACGCCCTCGCGCTCGAACATGCCGTAGACGCAGACGGTACGCTCTTTCTGCTCACCGCGTCCGTTCTGATATAAAAATCGCAGCGCGCATCGCTCGGCAAAGGCGCTCCATACCGCATCGACGGTGGGAGAGCGGCGGATCGGTGCTTCGTCTACCGCCGACATGCCGGTGAGGTAGGCAATCTTGGAACGAATATCGGCAAGCGGCGCGGCAAAAGTGGATGAGCCGGCCGCTATTGTCTGGTCGATAGCGTTGAGCAGGATATCGGCGTCGTCTGCGGTGATGAGGCCGCCTGCCGCAAACGTGTGCTCGCGGTCGATTGTCCACGAGCTTTCCTCGGTCTCCTGCGCGCCGGCGGGGCGAACCTCCTTGATTAAGATGCCGCGTTCGAGCAGTTTGTCACGATCGCGCCGAAACTTGCGCTTATCCGAGTCGATATTGCCCGAGCCATATCCCAGGTCAGAATCCAAGACGATCTGCTCGGTCGTCAGCGGTTCGGGGGAGCTGTTGAGCACAAAGAAAAGATTGAGGATGCGCTGAGCCGTTTTATCGAAACTGGGCTCCGAATTCCCCTTTTTAATTGTCGCGGTCGCGTCGCTTGCCGTCATAGAGTCCTCGCATGAGAAGGTGGTTTGCTGCCATGATTTTAGTCCGATATGGAGATTAGGCTATATCCTTGTCCGCTCGGGGCGTTAAGATGGCCCGAATTCGGTCGTTTGCGCTCGCTCGGGGTATACTTTCGACTATATACGGTTCTAATGTGCATACATTGGGCCTATTTGTCGGATTATGGATGTGGAGCGCACATGGCGAACACCCAGAACTATATTAACCACCTGCTGCAGAACACCGGCATTACGCCGGCATGCAGCGAAGAAGAGCGCTTGGCTGCCGAGGATATCGCTCAGATCTTCCGCAACCACGGCTTTGATCCCGAGGTTCAGGAGTTCAATGCCCCAGCGCCCAGCAGGTTGGCATTTGCCGTTACCGGCATTCTTGCGTTTGCCGGCGCCCTGCTGATGGGCATCGGCGGCGGCATCGGCTTGGTCGGCACCTTGCTGGCCATTGTCGGCGCCGTTCTTTACGTGCTCGAGCGCACGGGCCACCCCGTGGTTTCACGCCTGGGCAAGACGGGCGTGAGCCAAAATGTCATCGCCTACCACAGGGCCTCGGGCCCGCTCGCGTCTCCGCGCAACCGCCCGGTGGTCGTTGTCGCACACTACGACTCTCCCCGTGCTGAGCTGCTCGCTCGCGAGCCCTATGCTTCGTATCGTGCGCTCATCGCCAAGCTGTTGCCCGTTGCCACGGTTGCCCCTGCTGCCGTTGCCATCTTGCGTATCCTGCCGCTCCCCGGCGCGCTCAAGGTTCTGCTGTGGATTGTCGCGATCCTCGCTTCCCTCGTTGCGCTCGCCAACGCGGCAAACATCATTTCTAACCGCTACATTCTTCCCTATACGTCCGGCGCGGTGTGCAACAAGTCTTCTGTCGCCGCTATGCTCGGCGTTATGGACAACGTTGCTCCCTTCCAGGGCGAAAACGAGTTTCCCGACGATGTTCCGTTCGATACCTATTTTGGGGAGCAGAAGCGTCGTGCCGAGGAGATGGCGCGCGCAGCAGCGGAGTATGCCGCGGCCCAACAGCAAAACGACTACGGCAACACCATCGAGTATGAAGAGCCTACCTACGCCGAGGATGAGTTCGGTCAGCCGATTGCTCCCGACGCTCAGGCCGAGCCCGAACAGGGTGAGGATTTCGACGAGCAGATCGAGGGCTTTGAGGGTGCGTCTGCCGACGAGACGCTGATTGGCGCCATTGTGCCCGAGGATCAGAATCAGGCTGTCCAGGCCGAAGAGTTCAATGACGAGGTTTCCGCTGCCGAGCCGGCGGAGGAGCCTGTCGCGGCCGAGCCCGAGCCCAAGCTCTATCGCAATGCCGCCGGCAACATCCGCTTTGGTTCGGATGCCATCCGTGCGCTCGGGATGCTTCCCGAGTCCTGCACGCTCGATTACGAGGAGGGCGAGGAGCCGACGTTTGAGCCCGAGCCTGCCCCCGTCGTGACTGCACCTGCGCCCGCCGTCACCGTGGATGATGAGTCTGCCGCGGTTACCGCTGCCGTTGCCGAGCCCGAGGCGGTGTCCGCGATCGATCCCGCGGCAGGACTGGACATTTTGGCCCCCGCCGCGTCGGCGCAAGACGTTGCGGACGAGCCTGACGACGATTACGTTGAACAGCCGAGGCGCGTGTCTTACGAGAGCGATACTGATTTTTCGGCCGAGATTCCCGCGGCAACGCCCCATGCCGATATTGCATCCGCGTTCTCTTCGATTGGCGCCAGTGCTTCCAACTTCTTTAAGGGTGCGCTTGCAAAGGGCAAGAAATTTGTCGACGATTTCGAGGAGAAGCGCGCTGCCGCACGCGAGGCTGCCGAGCAGGAGGCCATCGCTCAGCAGCAGGCAGCCGAGGCGGCACGTGAGCGCGCGGCGCAAGAGCTCGAGCAGAACGAGGCTATGCAGTCCGTGCCCGTCGACGCTGCCGAAGCTACAACGTCCTTTGAGTCCCAGCAACCGGCGTCCACGGATGTTGTTGAGGCGACGACGTCTTTCGAGGCTCAGCAGCACATCGATAGCACCATGTCGTTTGATGCCGCGCAGTTCGATTCCACGATAACGTTTGAAAAGCAAGGCACCGCGATTGCCGGGCCCCTTCCTGTTTCCGATGAGCAGGGCGACGCGGCAGACGATGGCGAGCCCATTGATGCTGCCGAAATTCAGGATGCTGCCGAGGACGAGTCCGTCGAGGCCAACTCTGACGAAGAGCAATACGCGGCAGCTGATCAAGGTGATTCGGCCGAGGTCGAGCAGGAGGAAGTGCCTGCGGTTTCCGAGGCTCCCGAGACAGATGAGTCGAGGCCTTACTCCACGCAGATTTTCACCATGCCGGCCCCGAGTGGTTCCGGTGCCACGGTTGCCGATGTCGCTCCCACTCAGGACGAAACGGTCGATTCCCTTATGGCCCAGATTTCCTCCCAAGCATCGCCGCGTCCGCAGATGAATGTTCCCGATCCGGCGTCGGCACCGTCGCCTGCACCCTCCTCGTCTCCGCTGGCTTCGGTTCCCGATCCGTCGCTGCCGTCGATGAAGCAGACAAACGTTGCGTCTCGCACGTCGCTGTTCGACCTTCCCGATCCCTCCGCACAGGTCAACGACCCCTTTGCTACCGCTCAGGGTCCCGAACCCACATCGGCACCCGTTGCGCCTCCTATGCCCGTTGCGTCGGGCGCACAGCCGATCGAGACCATTTCGGCTCCCGCCCCTGCGGCACCTAAGTCTCGCAAGCGCGGCCTGGGCGGCCTGTTCGGTCGTAAAAAGAAAAACGAACAGGACAGCATGAGTGACTGGCTGGGCGTCGAAGACGATTACGATGCCAAGAAGTCCGGTCGCGGCATCGGTTCGTGGGATAATTTCGAGGACGATAACGATGGCTGGAAGGGCGGCGCTACGTCTTCCGACGGCGCTTCTTCCGAAGATATGCTCTCGGCTGTCGCCTCTATGGGCGACGATGAGCTGCTCGGTCACGATATCTGGTTTGTGGCAACGGGCGCCTCGGATTGTGATGGCTCCGGTATGAAGGCCTTCTTGGCTTCGCATCGCGATAAGCTCCGCGGCGTCTTCTTCATCAATCTTGAATCCGTCGGCGCCGGTAGGCTTTCGGTGGTGACGGTTGAGGGCGAACAGCAGCTGCTCAAGGGCGATCGCCGCATCATGAACCTGGTCAGCAAGGTGTGCAAGTCGTTCCATGTCGATTGTGGCGCGCTCGAGATGCCCTATGCCAAGACCGATGCCTACGCCGCGCTCGAGGCGAGCCGCCGAGCCCTCACCATCGCCGGCGTGGACGGCACGCGTCTGGCTTGCGCTCGTACCGAGGACGACCTGCCCCACAATGTCAACCCGACGAACATTGCCACGGTATCCGAGGTCGTGACCGAGGTTATCCGCCGTTCGTAGACGGAGCTCTAAGGAGTCAACGTGTTTTCGTATATTAAGCGCCATTGGCCTGTCTACGTGATTTTGACCTTGATTGCCATTGCGTTAGGGCTTGGAGCTGCCTACATCGTGGGCGCGAAGGGCTCGACCCCCGCCTCCGCAATCAGCGAAGAGGTGGAGCAAGAACAGAGCACGGGTGCCGATGGGATTCCTGAGTCCGAGCAAGCAATCGTTGATGGTGGATCTTCGTCTGCAGAGTAGATGCGGCGATTTAAATGATTGAAAGCGGGCGAGCCGGGGGACTGGCTCGTCCGCTTTTTCATCGTGCTAGCGCTTCTTTGGGATTGACCTAAGGCGAGCGAACCATAGGGCTGCGGCACCCGAGGTCAGGAGCGCGGTGATGCAAGCGGCGATGGGAGCTGATCCTGTTGCCGGTAGGTCCTGCGGTAGGGTACAGCGTTGAATGACACGGTCCTCGTCATGTGACTCAAGTTTATCGCCGCCGCCGTTGCGGCAAAGATCGACGCGTGCGCTGTTGGTGAGTGCAGTTTGGGGTGTGTAAGCCGACGTTGCCTGCATGTGCACGACTGCGCCCCGAGCATCTGTGCCAAGGATTGCTTTGGCATCGTCAAGGTCGTCGTGCTCATCTTTGAGATCATCACGGGTCCAAGAATCCGTATCGCTTCGAGTCGTAAAGTCGGCGGCTACCGCACCGTATTCAATGCGAATGCCCGTCACGACGGTATTGGATGCAAGGTCGAGTTCTTTCGCCTCGAGTGTGGCGGATTCCGTGGTCGAGACATCCGCCTTCCAGAGGTGCCAGCCGTCGTAATCGACGAGGCGGCAATCTTCACCCAGACTCTCTTTTACTTCGTCGGACTCAAGCCAAGGATTTTCGTGCCCATCGTCAAGCGTCGCGTTTGCCGGCTCATCGACGTCTGTCGAGTCCAACGGCGTCGTGCGATACCACACGTTGCACAGACCGTTGAGGTCGCCGATGGCGACGGGGGTTTCGATTGAGACGAATCTCGCCGTGCCGTCTTTGGCGCACTCAAGATCATCGGTAATCGTAAACTCATCAACCCAAGTAGCGGAATCGTTTCGAGCATCGATGGTATAGGAGAAAAGCCCATCCGTATTGGTTTGCATCGCGGCGCGGTTTTTTCCATCGCCGTTAGCCAACAGACCCTTCCCGATAGGTTGGACAAGTTCCTGACGCTTGTCGACCTGTCCTTTGATCTCGATGGGCGCATCCTTCATCGCGACGGATTGGACTTCTCCCGTATCCTTTATTTCAAACGTTATCTCTTCGGCAAGGTCATAGGTCCGCGGAGACATCGTTTCGCGCAACGAGTAGGTGCCGGGTGCAAGATGTTCGATGCGGTGCGGCTTGTCGGATGAGGTCCAGGAGTCTATTTCGGTTTTATCGGGACCATACAAGGTGAGCTGTGCGCCTTTCACTTCCTGCTCTCCGCTTGCATCGACCTTGGAGATATCAACCTTGGTGTAATCGTCGGATACGTTAAGCCGTGCTTCCACAACGGGTGTTTTCTGGTCGGCATAGGTAAGGTCGACGATATGATGCGTCCGGTCGAGCAAGAAGCCGGTCGGCGCTTGAGTCTCGACAACCTCGTAGCGTGCGGTGCCAGATCCCAGCGGGAGGTCGTCCGCGCGTGCTTCTCCAGTTTCATCCGTCGTGACGGTCGCGACGGTCTCACCGTCGAGCGCGGCAATGCTACCGTCGGGGCGCACGATATCACCTGAGGCACGGATCTCAAAGATGGCGCCCGCGAGGCTGCTGCCGTCTACGGCATCGGTTTTAACGATCCTGATGTTTCCGGTCGCGGCGTGGTTATAATACGAGACGATTGCAACGGGCGTTAGGTTTATATCGGCGGGTATGTTTACCTCGATCTCTCCGCCGACAAGATAGGGCTCTTTGGCCGAGGTTTCGCGTACATAATAGGTGCCCGGCACGAGCGATTCGGGCAGTGTGACGGTCCCGGTCGCGTCAGTCGTAAAGGTGTCCATTACGTTATGTGCTGGATGCCAGCAAGTTTGTGAGACAGGTTTGTGATTGCTGTCGAGGAGTTGGAAGGTGAATCCGGCTAGGGGAACAGAAGCGCCTGTTTGGGCATCGCGTTTTACAATCTGGAGATGCGTCGACAGAGCGTGGTTGTCCACGATATATTGAAGCTCGGCGCCGTCGGAAATCTGATTGGCCTCGACGGTCCATTCCCCTGCACGTTTAAAACCCTCTGGGACGGTTTCCGGAACCTCACGAACGGTGTAGCCGGCGCGGTCGTATGGGATGGCTCCGTGGACACCGGCGGGTCGCTTGCCTGCGCCAAACCATGCTTCGGGCTGATCTTTGGTGGAGGCAAAGCCATAGATGTTTGTGGTCAGTGTGCCAACAACCTGCTGAGAGCTGTTGCTGACAACCTCAAAGACAACACCTCCTGCCGGCTGCTCCAGGCCGGATTGATCGCTATTGCCGTAGTCCTTGAATTTGGAAATCTCTAGGTCAAACGCAATGGGGATATCGGAAACGCGCGATTCGATCTCGACCACGCCTGAATCACCGAGCTGGTCGGCTCCAACGGTATAGGACCAGCTGTCGTTGGCTGGCAGGTAGCCCTCGGGGGCTTTTGACTCATAGATGGTAAAGGTTCCTAGGGGGACATCGGTGAGGGTAGCTCGACCGCTTTCATCGGTTGTGAGGGTTTGCGCCCATCCGGGGGTGGATTGCGACACGCACGTGAACTCTGCTCCCGCAAGTGAAGCTCCAGCCTGGGGTCCGGCATTCGTCGCGGCATCGAGTTTTACGACATGCAGGGTGATGGTGCCGGGTTGTTCATCAACGGCGACCTGTCCACCGTCATTCCCCGTGGTAAAGGCGATGCGATCACGACGGGGGACATAGCCGGCCGGCGCCTTTGTTTCAACTAGGTAGTATGCCGTGTTGGGCAGAAGTGCTGCCTGCGCTCGACCGTTGCTGTCCATCTGGATGGTGCCGACACGCGCGCCGCTGGCGCTCTCAAAAACATCGAATGTTGCCCCGTCAAACTGATAAGTATTGTTTCCGCTGGTAATGGCAGCGTTTGCAGACTGCTTTTGGAAGGAAACAGAGACCGCCGGCAGCACATAGAGCATGTCTTGACGTTTGCTGCCGCCCGATACGGCTCCTAGATAGCGCCGCGCGCGGTGCGGAGCGGCTTTGATGCTTCCTGATTTTGCGCTGTCGTGGAGCCATCGCGCAGCCGCCACGACTTCATTGTCGGCGGTAAAGTGTCCACTCTTGGTTTTGCCCTGAGCGGTCGTGTAGGAGTAGGTGCCGTCGACATGGGTAGTGCCGTTGAGCATCCATACGGCAAGCTGGGTGGCGGCGCGGGCGCGATCTGGTGAAAGATGGTAACCGCCAAACGACGTGGCGGTAGGATATCCGTGACAAACGATTGCCGCGAACTCGTCGTCGAGCCACACCCAGCCTTGATCAAAGTTGAGCCATGGGCCGCCCGGCTTGGTGGGGCCGGGGCGCTCCTGGTTCATGCAGTAGGCAATCGAGGCGTCTTGAGCTTCATACTTGCCGATGAAGAAGGGCCCACAATCATCGCTAATAGTGCGGAAGCCGAGCTGGTCGTAGCCATCGACGGCAAATGCGGCTCCCGGTGCCAGGCAGCCGAAAAGCAGGAAGAGGAGCAGGAGCAGCGGACCTGTTGTGATTGCGCTGTGGACAGAGTGCGTGGGTGCGTTGGACATGGCTGCTCCTTATCCCTCGTGCGCCGCACGGGGAGGCTGCGACGCGTAGGATGAGGCTACCCCCGAGGTTCATGCGGGTAAGTACCGGAGCCTGACCAAAAGCTTGCCCAATTCCTGACAAATTGAGCTCAAATACAACAATCAAGCAAAAGCGGAGGTAGAAGATAGGGAGAACAGGAGGTCAAAGGTCCTCATCTCCACAATTGACGCGATTTTCAAACGAATCTCCACAGTTAAAACAAGCATTACCACCCTTGTATCGAACAAGACAACCGCGTTATACTAGCCAACACACAAGCGGGCATCGCCAAGTGGTAAGGCATCAGCTTCCCAAGCTGACACTCGCGGGTTCGAGTCCCGTTGCCCGCTCCAGTTAAGAGCACAAGCACGGCACCATCACGGTGCCGTGCTTTTTTCAATAAAGTGCTGGGACTCGAACCCAACAGGGTGCGAGCGTTAATCAAATGTCCAAGTGTGAATTCTCACACTATGCCGTTAACCAACTTACTACGATACGCGTTGCATTTTGTTTGTGTTGAGGCTATAGGCTTAACGGCGGTTAAAAGGTCGCCTCACTAGGTGTTGGAGACAACCTTCTCGATGGCGATATCGACCTGCTCCTGTGCCAGCTTGGTAGCCTCGTTCTCAAGTTGGTCAGCCTTGGCCGAGGTGCTCACGCTCCTGTCCATAAGGTCGGCGATGGCAGATTCGACGTCCGCGCCAAGACGGGGAACGCGAATTTTTTTGATATCGATAGGGCTAAGTTGAGGCACCGAGGTTCCGTATGCGCAACGAACGACCGACGGCCTGCCAACGGTGGGACTGTTCAGAAAAGCAAGCAGGTAGCCAGTTCGAATCTTTGTAACGTCGGGATAGATTCTCAGCAGATGGTTGCTGCCAAACATTCCCTCATGATTCTCCGTGAGCAAAAGAGCTCGTCCTAGGATGCCGTACTTTTGACCAGAACATGCCATGACGAGAGTTCCCGGCTTTAGGATGTAACGCTCCCAGTTTTTAATGAGCTTGGCGTAAACAAATTTTGTCGGTTGAGTGTTAACGTCAAAGACCTCGGACACACCCACAAAGGGAACGTTGGAATCGCCATAAAACCGCTTGAAGCGAGGAAGCTCTTCGACGTCCTCTACAAGTTCAGCAAGTGGCGCATACTCCATTACGTCAACCAATGAGTCTACGGCGCTTATAGAGCCGGCATAACTGTCAGCATCAAGGCGCGATCTGTTGTCAATAACTTTGGATAAACTCACCACGCATGTTCCTGCAGGACTTTCTGCCTCACAAGCAATACCGACCTCCTTCTCCAACAGCTTAAACGCCCCGTCCCGCAGCTTCCAGGCCTCGCCGCGCAGGCGCACAGCCTCGGCAGCTTTGTCGCCGATGGCTTTGCGCGTGGCCGCATCGGGCATGATGACCGGAAACTCGTTGGCGTGGGCCACCTCGATGTGCTTGATCATGTGACCGTACTGAGACGCTCGTGCGATCTGCTTGAAGAAGTCCGTCTTCATATACGCGTAGAGCCAGCCGTACTCGTCTTGGTCCTTCGGCTCGATGCGCAACAGGTCGTCCGTGATGACCTTGTTCAGGTGATGCGGGTACACGGCGGTAACGTTGCCCACCACGCCCGAGCGCGAAAGCAGCAGCCAATCCTGATTGACGAATCTAGAATCAGCCTGGGGCACGAAAGGCGCGGCGAGCCACTTCCTCACTCGGGGAAAGTCCTCGAACACCTGGCCGGCGGTAAAGAAGGGTAGCCCTTTGCCTTCCGGCACGGTATACCCCGTCAGTCTGCTCGGCTGCCAAATGTCGGTAAGGTCACCGAGTCTCTTGTGGTTGTCGCACTGGTTGGCAAGGCGTACGAAGCCGTACCCGTCGCGCAGGTAGGTTGACGCCTCGAGCCTCACGTCGCCGCCCAGCACGGTGGAAAGTCGGACGCTCTTCACCAAAGGCGCGATCGTCATTGGTCTCGCCTCCATTCAAAGAAGGCGCCGGCGATCGCCATCGTCTCGTCGTCCACCACGCGCTCCTTCGAGGTGTGGCTGCTCTCCTCTTCGGAGCCCACGTTGCCCGTCACCGCGGTGGTCTGCTCCTGCACAATGGGGTAGCCGTCATCGTCGCGTACATAGGTGGTCTGACCACGCTTGTCGTGCCCTACGTGGTCACAGATGGCCATAAATATCTTGTAATCCTGGAAGGTACCGTCCTTGCAGTATGCCTCTTCCTCACTGTCCCAGCGTCTCAGCACAAGGACGGATGTCTGCACGCCCACGTTGGGTTGGAACGCATCCGGGTGCATGTCTACCGAACCCAGGATCTGCGCATGGCGCAAAATCCACTGGCGCACGTAGCCCAGACCCGGGTTGCCCAGGATGCCGTTGGGAATGACGAGCGCCGCCACACCCACGCCGGGCTCAAGCAGGCGGATACACCGCTCGATGAAGAGGATCTCGGGCGGCTGAGATGAGAAGAGCTTGGGTTCCATGCTCCACTCGGCATCTTCCTCGGACCACGACCAGGTGTGTCCAAGGTCGAAGGATTCCAGAATCGCCGGGTCTTCGATAGGAATCTTGGAGCCAAAAGGTGGGTTGGTCATAATCGCCGTAACGCCGTGCCCCGGCTGCAGCGCCTTATTTGCCGCAACGTCGGCGGCGTCCAGGCGCAGCGCCTTTTGCAGTTTGGGTTCAAAGCCCGAGAACGGCTCGAGCGAGTTGGCGTGGAACAGCTGTCCGGTGCCGTCGTTGTTCATAACCATATTCATCTTGGAGGCACGCACTAGGATGGGATCAAAGTCGATGCCCACGATATGCTTGGACAGGAACTCGCGCTTGCGTGCGATCAGAGCCTCTTGCTTGGCTGCTTTGCTGCGCCCGCTCACCTCGACGGAGTCTCTGATCTTCTCAAGCACGTAATTCATGGCCGTGACCAAAAAGCCGCAGGTGCCCATGGCGGGGTCGAGGATGACGTCGTTTTCGGACGGGTCGACCATCCGCACCATCATGTGGCACATGTTGCGCGGCGTGAAGAACTGGCCCTTGTCACCACGCAGGTTGGAGCCCACGATTGTCTCGTACGCGTGGCCCTTAACGTCCACGTCGCTCTCGAGCAGGGAATACATTTGCAGCTGCGCCACGATGTAGGCGAGCACATCGTCGGTTAATGCGATGCGCTCGTCGGCCTTGAAGATGGTCTCGTACGACTGCTTGACGTTTCCAAAGAGTGCCTCGATGCGCTTGCGGCACTTCTTCTTACCCGCGGCGCCCTGGCGCTCGGTTGGCGTGATGTAGAACGTTGGCGTCTCGGAGTCGCGCTCATCCTGGATTTTGCAGAAGATGATCTTGAGCAGTTCAAGGAATGCCTCGGCCTTTTGGATGCCTTGGTTTCCGGCGATGTAGTTGTGACAGCGGCGGAACGAGTACAGCAGCGAGTCACTGGCGGCGGGGCGCAACTGGTCGAAGCGCGGCGCGTCGTCGGATACCTCGCCACCAGCATGTGGCAGATCGGGCACGGCCTCGGGGCCGCGCTTGCCGGCATCGTCCACCACGTAACGGAAGGTAAGCAACTCGTCGCCGTTGGTCCACATGCCATAGGTCGAGTTCATGCAGGCAGACGCATAGGAGTGCATTTGATCTACGCCGTCTTTTTTGCCTTTGGCCTTGGTCTTGGGGTCTTTGCACTCGACGATGATGTGGATGTTTTCCTGGGTGTGCGCTTTTCCCGGCTCCCAGATGGCGACGTCGACCGCTTTTCGGTTGCTGCCGAACTTGATCGACTCCTCGACCCCGATCTGCTCCTTCTTGTAACCGTACTCACGCACGAGGGACTTTAGGATTTCCTGGCGCACTCGCTCCTCGGGGGTGTCCCTGCGCTGCGTCACGCCGTCGATGAAGTCCAGTATAGTCTCCGGCTGGATGACCGAAGTCTTGCTCACTTGCGACATTACGATTCCGTCCTTCCAACCTTGGTGTTGGTATCAACGCGTGCGGGGCCGCCCGATGCGACGCCCATCTCGCGGCTAATCAAATCTTTAAGAAATCCCTGCTTGTTTTCCTGTGCGGAGAGGAATGACCAAATCTCCTCTTCGGCGGGATAGAACCGCAGACAGAACTGCTGGGTCTTGTCGTGCTTGTACTTACGATCGGCTCGCTTCTGAGCTTCTGACGGCATGGCACCTCCCAAGGACATAGCTTAGCCATAATAGGAATTAGTATAGGTCTACACCTATATGTAGACAAGCAAAATATCACGAATCAGCAGGTAAAGGATGATTTTTAATTAAAGAAATAGAAGCCAACAAATGTAAAAACGGCCTCTAAGACATTGGACGTTTTTACGGTTGAGGAAGGTGGAGCTTGAGAAATGATCCGCCATGAGCGCTCCCTGCCGCTCGTGCATGGAGTGGCAGGGAACTATTTTTGTTGTATGAGACTGCCGTCTCGCAAGGTTGCAATGCCCGATTGGATGTCGACTTCAGTTGGATCAACCATATGCGCTGTTGCCTGACGCTGCGCGATGCCAGGCGACGGAGGATGCGTCCTATCACGACTGGTAGTCAGGCACATTCTGGGCTAGTTGCGAACTTGGCTTGGAATGTGCCTGTTTGGCAGAATCGAAATCGCGAGCCATATCACTCGACTATGTGCCACTCAGCTGCCGAAGTGCTTCCAGCGTTGGTGATGCGGCCAGCTTTCCGTAGGCTTTGGAGCAGATAGCTTACATGGTCGCCTTTTTGCTTTGCCGTAAGGTCTGCCGGCAAGGCATGATCCAGCCCTGCGATAATCTCCGCTCTTGAACATGGGCGCACGCGCAGGAGCTCCAAGATCAACTCCTTGAAGACGCTATTGTCTACGCCCTTGTTTCGCACATACTCGCTGTGGGCACCGGTGGCTGCTGCCACCTCGGCTGAGACCGTCAGTTTGGGGTAACGGCCCCTAACGAGGCCTTGTTCGTGAAGCAGACGTGACTGTTCCTTTGTGACGGGTAGTCCCTTCTGAACGAGGTCCAACAGCAGCACTGTCACCAAATCAAGATTTCGATTGCTTGCGAGAAGTCGAGAATAGTCCTCGTTGAGAACCGTACCGTACAGCGTTACGGCAACGCGCCCAATCTCAGATAGATCGTAGGTGGGCATTGGTAATAGGCGGTTGCGCTGAATGTCGAAGACGTTGCGAATGCCTATGGCGTTGCGGTCCATCATGCCTGTTTTGTTCATAGCGCTTGAAAGCAGGGGGTTACGGTAGTAGGGCGGCTTGTAGCCGCTCGCGAGCGCGTTCTCTATCGTCTCGGGGATAAAGGCACCCTCGTTCTTGAATATAAGCTTGTCCTCATACTCAAGGACATTGATCTTTCCTGACATCCTGAAATCTTGATGCGCAATAGCGTTGTGGAGAAGTTCTCGAATGACTTCGGGACTGTAGCGATGCGCTTCGGTGGGAAATAGCGTCTCTTCGCGGTCGAAGAAGCGATACTTTTCGTTTCTTATCTTTCCCAGGATACGATCGACCTGCAGAATGAAGGGCGGCTCAAAGTGTTCATAGGCCATAGTGGAGCCGTCGCTCGCGTAGAGCGTCCAAGTGATGCGCGGCTCAATGCCACCCAGAAAGACACTCGATTCCGGTTTGCCCAGAAGAACGAGCGCCGCATTGCTCACGTGGCCGTGGATCACAAGCGCCATCTTGCTAAGGATAGATTCTTCGTCGAGGCTACGAACGGCAGGCTGGCTTTCTCCGAACTTTTCGACGAATTTGGAGCATGCAAAGCTAACTGCATCTGGATCAAGGTCACCGAAGTTTGCCTCGTAGGCAATCTGGCGCGACCAGTCGGGCCGGCTCTGCCCGTAAATGGCGTCGAGTTTGAACTTGGGCATCTCTACGAGGGACTCATTCTCTCGTGACCAAGGGATTCCGTGCCAAGTCGTTGGCGTTGCGAAGCTGCCAGCCGGTATCTGGAAAGCAATGACTCTTTTGTCATCAACCTCAAACTCGTAAATCTCTTCGAAAGTCATGCCGTTGTTGGTGTATTGGGCGATTTCGTGCTTTAGGCGTCGCAGGCCGACACTTGGCGATTGGGGTTCTTTACGGTAGGCGGTTCCCTTTATCTTGCGGTCGTTTGAAATGCCAAAGAAAAGCCATCCGCACTCTGCCTTGCGTAAATTGGCCTCGTTGCTGAGGGCGGAGAAATACCTGCCAATGTCCTCGAAGTCATAGTTCTGCTTTGCTGCCTTGTATTCGACGACCTCGGTCTCGACGTCTGCAATGATGCGCAGAAGTAGGGAGGGCATTTCGCTCGTTTTCCGTATCATGACACTCCATATAATGTAATTTTATCCGCAACTAATGTAATTATATCTCCTGTTACATTAGCCGCCCGTGCATAAGGCTGTAGGCCGACTGTAAGGTCATATATTTCAGTGCATATAATGTCTGTACTTTTAATTTACCTCGCAGATTAGCTGCCAGGGGAAACGGAAAATAATGTGTCTTCTTCTAATGTAATTTCGCATGTAGCTTCGCGGATAACGCGTGAAATTACATTAGTACACGGAACTATTGCCGCCTGCTGCGGTGACGCTGCTGTCCATCTTCGTTGCCCGCTCCAATTCCAAAATGTTAGGTTAATGCCTGCTGCCCATACTCGCACCCGCGCACGGTACAATGGTTGAGTTACGACCAACGTGCCAATAACCAAAAAGGAGCCGCTATGATCGATCGCTATACCCGCCCGGAGATGGGACATATCTTCTCCCTCGAGAACAAGTATGCCATTTGGCAGGAGATCGAGGTTCTGGCCTGCGAGGCCCAGGCGGAGCTCGGCAAGATCGGCATTTCTAAAGACGAAGCCCAGTGGATCCGCGACCATGCCAACTTTGAGAAGGCGAAGGTCGATGAGATCGAGGAGGTCACGCGCCACGATGTCATCGCCTTCCTGACCAACATGAAGGAATATATCGACGCCGATGTTCCCGAGGGCGAGCCCAAGCCTAGTCGCTGGGTTCACTACGGTATGACCAGCTCCGACCTGGGTGATACTGCTCTGTGCTATCAGCTTACTCAGGCGTGTGACCTGATTATCGAGGACGTCAAGAAGCTCGGCGTGATCTGCAAGCGCCGCGCCTTCGAGGAGCGCAATACGCTCTGCGCCGGACGCACCCATGGCATCCATGCTGAGCCGATGACCTTCGGCATGAAGTTTGGCTCTTGGGCATGGGAACTCAAGCGCGACTTTGATCGTCTTGAGGATGCTCGCAAGAACGTTGCCTTCGGTGCCATCTCCGGTGCCGTCGGCACCTACAGCTCCATCGAGCCGTTCGTCGAGGAGTACGTCTGTGAGCACCTGGGTCTGGTTCACGACCCGCTGTCCACGCAGGTCATCAGCCGCGATCACCACGCCTATCTTGCCGGCGTGCTTGCCACTACAGCGGCCACCTGCGAGCGCATCGCGACCGAGGTCCGCAACCTGCAGAAGACCGATACACTCGAGGCCGAGGAGCCCTTCCGCAAGGGCCAAAAGGGCAGCTCCGCCATGCCGCACAAGCGCAACCCGATCACCATGGAGAAGGTCTGCGGCCTGTCACGCATCGTGAAGTCCAACGCCCAGGTCGCCTTCGACAATGTCGCCCTGTGGCACGAGCGCGACATTTCGCACTCCTCTGCCGAGCGCGTCGCCCAGGCCGATAGCTTCATCGCGCTCGACCACATGTTCCAGTGCCTCATTCGCGTTATCGACGGCCTGCAGCTGTATCCGGCCCGCATGATGGCCAATCTCAACAAGACCCGCGGCCTCATCTTCTCCTCCAAGGTCCTGCTTGCCCTCGTCGATACGGGTATCACCCGCGAGGATGCGTACGCCATTGTGCAGGAGAACGCCATGGCCACCTGGCACGAGGTGCAGGATTGTGTCTCTGGCCCCACCTTTAAGGAGCGTCTCGAGGCCGATCCGCGCTGCACCGTCAGCCAGGAGAAGCTCGACGAGATTTTTGATCCGTGGGACTTCCTCACCCGCATCGATACGGTCTTCGATCGCCTGGAGCAGCTGAGCTTCGAGTAGGGTTAACCTAATTCGATCGCTTGCGGATGCATTTCAGCCTTTGGCGCCTTGCCCGTCTTGGGCGAGGCGCTTTTTTTACTGTCGCATATGCGCCCGGGTAATAAAATGAACTCCGACTGCTGTTTCGATGAAAGGGGGCACGTGCCCAGACGCATCAAGCGGGCCACCATCGTCTCGTTTACGCTCATACTCCTTGTTACCGTCTGTGCGGGCGCCCTGACGTATACCGTTCGAAGCAGTTCTTCCTCCTCGAATGAAGCCGATAGAGATCTCCCGGTGCTCAAAATCGGCGTTACGGATAACGACCCCTATGTGTATGTCGATACCACGGGCGATTACGCCGGTATCGATATCGACATCGCCCGCGAGGCCTGCAAGCGTGCGGGGCTCAAGCCACAGTTTGTCGATATTGACTGGAACGATCGCGACCGGCTGCTCAAAAACGGTGATATCGATTGCCTGTGGTGTGACTATTCTCCCTGTTATCGCGAGGATAAGTATTACTGGACCGAGCCGTATCTAACCGTGACGGTCTCGGTTGCCGCCAAGAAAACGAGTGGCATCAAGTCCTTGGCACATCTCGATGGAAGTAAGACCATTGCGGTGATTGCGGGTTCGGTGAGTGAATGCCGATTGCTTGCGGGGGATCTGGGGGTCTCGTCGGACGTTCAAATCAAATCATATGGCTCTGCCGAACTCTGCAAAGCCGCTCTAGTCAAAGGGTACGTTGACTGCTGGATGGCGGATGTCCAGTCGCTTGACCGACTCGTTGCTCAGTATCCCGGCGTTTACCGTGTGTTTGCCGACAATGTTATGACGGTTGACCTGGGCGTCGCGTTTGATGACAGCTATGAAGGATCGGTCGTAAAGGATCTCAATACCGCGCTGTTCGACATGGATCGAGATGGCACGATTGACCGTATTGTGGGCAATTACAAGACAGGAGCGACGACGGGCGGGCAAGGAGGAAATTCATGACAACTGATGAGCACCGCTTGAGTCGAAAGACTCTGAACGTCATAGCTGCCAGCGTTATTGTCAGCGCCGTCTTGTTAGGCCTGTTGTATACGGTTGGAACCCATCGCTGCCTCGAAAAAACGCTTGGGTTTGGCCAAGAAACCATGGAGTTTTTGGAGAACGCTTGCGAAAAATATGACCGCTACGAACAGGGGAGAAAAACCGAGGCGACGCACGATTTGCTCGCCGCGGTCGAATCGTTTGTGACGTTCCTGTCCTCTGATCGCGTTGAGGTTAACGACGATCTTATCGAGCAATTTGTCCATGCCGAGAACCTTTCGGGGCTGATGGTCATGGACTCCGATGGCCATATGGCTGCCCACTACGACATCGATGGTCGCGATCCGCTCATGTTGTGGCGAGATGAGTTGGCCTGTTCGCCGGTCGCATCGATGTATCAAGGTTCCAAAGTGACCTACTCAACTGTCGATGAGCGCCGTGGTGTCGTTTTTGCCGTCTGTGCTGTTCCGTATGGCGACGGCGTTGCCCTGGCATACCGCTCACTTGTTTCCGATACGGCGGACGACTATTCATATGCCATAGCCGACGTGCTTTCGAATAGTACCTTCCACCAGGGTCCCACGGTGCTTGTTATGGAGGATGCGGAGATTGTCTCATCCAACAGTGCCGATGCTGACGTGTCGCTCGCCCGACTCCTCACCAGCGTAGGAGTTGAGTGGAAAGACGACGGCCTGACGCGCATCGAATATCGAGGAGACGAATGGTATGCCGTGCGTGCGGCATATAAGGACTACCGCCTGTTTGCGCTATATCCCAAATCTGAGGTCATGTCTGACAGGATTTCATTTGTCGCCGTCGGCGTCTTGGTGTGTCTTGCGTTTTGGGTCGTGGTGCTGTTGGCTCGAAATATCGTTGACCACCGCAATTTGGTCGAAAAGGATAAACAGCTCGGCATTATCAATGCCATAAGCGCCATCTACGATTCGACCTTCCTTTTGCATCTCGACACCCTCGAGATCGAGGGGATCAATATGTCGCCGGCGATAGCGAAGATATTTGCCGAGCACAGCGAGGCATATGACTTTATGGACACGGTCTGCCGGGATATCGTGAGCCCCGAAAGCCGCGAAGCGGTTATGGGACTCGTAGATATAAGTTCGCTTCGTGAACGTATGGAGGGCGTACCGTACTTGGCTGCCGAGGTGCGAGATTGTCGAGGCGCTTGGTACTCGCTACAGGTTGTCCCCCAGCATCGCGATGAGCAAGGCCGGCTGGAGTCGGTCGTCGTGGCGACGCACAACATATCGATGGTCAAGCATGCCGAGGAGCTGTCATATCAAGACAAACTGACGGGGCTTCGCAACCGCAACTATCTTGAATCGCGCGGAGATAGCCTGGTAAACGAGGACTTGCCCGTGAGCGTGATTATGTTGGACTGCAATTATCTCAAGCGGACCAACGACATCTATGGTCACGAGATGGGGGATGAACTGCTGCGACGGACGGCGTCCGTGCTGCGGCGGGTGGCTGGTGCGGATTATCTGCCGATGCGCCTTGGCGGCGACGAGTTTTTGCTGGTTTGCCCCCATACTGACAACGAGTCTGCGCTCGGGCTGGAACAGGATCTTCGTCTCGGTCTTGCCGCGGTAAGCGATGAGGCCCTGACGGTCAGCGCATCGATTGGCGTGGCGACCGTCGAGACGGCTGGAAATACGCTGGCCGATGTATATCGTGTCGCCGACCACAATATGTATCGGGAGAAGCGCACGGTCCACGCACAGGGTGCGGACTGCTAATCTTGCCCCCGCGAGTCCATGCATCGTAGGATGTTGAATCGGTGCTTGCGATAATAAGTCGGCCCAGGCGGGGATAATAGACGTCTGAAATTTCTTTCTGAGAGGGGATCTCAATGATTAGTTTTGACTACAAGCCGCAGGGTGTATGCTCTCGCAATATTCACCTCAATCTCTCTGACGATGGCAGCAAGGTGCTGGGCGTTGAGTTTACCGGCGGCTGTGACGGCAATCTCAAGGCAATCTCCAAGTTAGTCGAGGGTGCTCCTGCCGATCGCGTAATCGAGGTTCTCGCCGGTAATACCTGCGGTATGAAAAAGACCTCTTGCGCCGATCAGCTTACGCGCGCTATCGAGGCCGCTCGCGCCGAGATCGCCTAATGGGTATCGCCGACCACATCAAGAATGGAATATCGCGCCGTGGCTTTGTGCTCGGCGGTGCTGCCGCGGGCGCTGCCACGGTGCTTGCCGGTTGCTCGAAAAAAACGGGCACCAGCGACGATGCCGCCGGCGAGCCGCAGGTTATCAAGGACGATTCGAAGATTGTCTCGATCACTGATGAGTACGAAGCTGTTGATATCGATCTTGAGCCGGCGGCGTCGTGGACGCTGCCGCTGGGCACGCTGCTGTACTACTGCGATGGCGACTACGCCGCCGCGATGATGGCGCCTGCTTCTGCCCTGCATGCCAATACGCTTGGTGTGCTCAACCTGGGCGATGGCTCGCTTACCACATTAATCGAGGATCCTATCGAGGGCACGGGATATGCTTTTTACGATGTCCGTGCCGGCGATGGCGTGTTTGCGTGGGTTGAGATGAACTTTGCCAATTCATCGTGGAAGCTCTACGCTCAAAATCTGTCGGGCGCTTCGCTCTCTGGCGACGTGGCTGAGCTCGATCGAGGTGGCAAGGACTATGATCCGCCCCTGTTTACGGCGTTCGGGTCATCGGTCATCTGGTATAAAATGCCTTCGGCAGGCGGCAATAAAACGAGTAGTGATTCGTTTTGCTATCGTCGCTCGCTTGATGAATCCAAGGCCGAGACAATTTGGAAATCGACGGGCCGCTTTGCGTCGGCCCCGCGCGTGAGCGACGGCATTTTGACCATCTCGCCGCGTGTCCGCAACGACGAGGGCGTCTACTACGGCATAACGGCAATCGATCTGACCGATGGCAACAACACCAAACGTGCCCAGCTAGTCCTTCCCTCGTCAGTCTCGCCTTTCGAGGCCGTATATATGGGCGATACCTTCGTGTTTTCTATCGAGGCGACCTATAGTGGCGTGGGCAGCCTGGGCAACATGGGCACGTATATCGGTAATGAGGGAGGGCCATACCTCTTCCTGTCCCGCGAGCCGCTCGCATGTGCTGCCGGCAAGAAGAATAAATATCTCGTTAAGGTACAGGCATCGCATTTTCTCATCGACACCTCTGCCAAGACCTATGGCTCGCTGCTGTCGCCCGACCGCGCTTTGGAATATGGCGATTATCCAGCTACGGCGGGAAAATCGGACTCATTTCTTACGTACGCCACGGTGCGCAACAGCCAGGGTATACCCGAGACGGTCACCGCACGCCTATTCTCTCTTTAAGCTTAGAGGGGTTAAAAAGGCGCCAACAGGGGAATAAACGCGTTGTAATTGTGAGTACCGCCCGCCGAGCTGCCGCGTCATAGTGGCATCCGGCGGGCTCAGGTGCGTTAAAATGGGCTTGTTCTTAGCTGATTGAGACAGGGGGGCCGTGTTATGGCTTCAGATGCAAAAAAGATTCTGCTGGTCGAGGATGAGAAGGCAATCCGTGACGCCGTCGCTGCCTATCTCGAGCGCGAAGGCTACTGGGTTGTGGGTGTCGGCGACGGTCAGTCCGCGATCGAGGAGTTCGAGAAGCATCAGTTTGACCTGGTCGTGCTCGACCTTATGCTCCCCAAGATCCCCGGCGAGCGCGTTTGCCGCACCATTCGCGATACCTCGGATGTCCCTATCATCATGCTGACTGCCAAGGGCGAGATCGAGGACCGTATTATCGGTCTTGAGCTCGGCGCCGACGACTATCTGATTAAGCCGTTCTCGCCGCGCGAGCTTGTCGCCCGCGTACGCGCCCTGTTCCGTCGTGCCCACCAGGCCGACGAGCCCGCCGTCGAGGTACTCGACTTCGGCGATCTGGTCATCGATATCTCGGGCCACAAGATCTTGGTCGAAGGCAAGGAAGTCGATCTGACGGCTTCCGAGTTCAAGCTGCTCACCACGCTTGCTCGTCATCCCGGCCGTGTCTACAACCGTATGGAGCTGGTCGAGAAGGTGCTTGGGTACGACTTTGAGGGCTATGAGCGCACCATCGATAGCCACGTGAAGAACCTTCGCGCCAAGCTGGGCGATGATCCCAAGAAGCCCAAGTGGCTCTACACCGTCCACGGTGTCGGCTATCGCTTCGAGGCTCCGGCCAAGACCGATAAGTCGGACGAGAAATAGGGAAATCACATATGACACCTGCGCGCTTTGAAATCGGACAAAAGCACAAGCAGGAGAGCGAGGCGGGTTCCAAGGCTAGTTGGAACACGCCTCGCTCCGATTCACGGCCAACGATGAGCTATCCCTCGCGCATGGCACTTGCTTTTGCTCTGACATCGCTCATGACGGTATTGGTGCTGGTGGGCGTGGTCTCTGTTGTGTGGGGCACGGTCTTTTCGGATTACACGCGCTCCAATATCGTCGAAATCGCAAATTCCGCTGCCGAAAAGCTTGCGACGTCGTATGAGGAAAACGGCAATTGGACTGCGGGCGAGCTACGTACGGTCGCGACATCGAGTTTGGTGTCCGACGATTTGGGTATGCAGGTCGTCAACAAGAAAGGCGTTGTCGTTTATGACGACTCATGGCCTTCGGCAAGCGCGACCGCCGATGTGCGCGAGAACGAATCGCCGTCGAGCAGCTCGAGCGGGAAAAAAGCATCGCATAGTCCGGTCTCGTCGGCTCCCACCGGCTCCGATAGCGTTGCAAACGTCGAAATCATAACGTCTTCCGGCGAGCATGTCGGACAAGTAAAGCTGTGGGCCATCGGCTCCGATGCCTTGCTCACCAAGGCAGATTCTGCGTTTAGGGAGAAGACCTTTAACGCCATGGCCCTTGCTGCGGTTGTTGCAGTTTGCATTTCGGTCGTTATCGGATCACTCGTGTCGCGCATGCTCACCAAGCCGATTCACCGTATTACCAGCACGGCCAAGCAAATTCGCGATGGCGATCTGTCTGCTCGTACGGGCTTGCGCGGCGATGACGAGATCGATCAACTGGGTGAGACCTTCGATGAGATGGCCACTTCGCTCGAGAAGGATATGAAACACGAGAAACGTTTGACCTCGGACGTTGCACACGAGCTTCGCACGCCGCTTATGGCCATGCTCGCAACGGTCGAGGCCATGCAGGATGGCGTATATCCTACCGACGATGAGCACTTGGAGACTGCTGCTTCCGAGACGCGTCGTCTGGCCCGTCTGGTGCAGCAGATGCTCGACCTGTCGCGCATGGAAAACAGTACCGCGCCGCTCAACCTGGAGCCGGTGGATATGGTGCCGTTTGTGCGTTCGATTGTGAATGGACAGGAGCGCCTGTTTGCCGACCGTGACCTGCGTTTGCGCTTTGCGGATGAGACGCAGGGCCACGATGACGTTGTCGAGGCAGATCCCGACATGATCACGCAATGCGTTATTAACCTCATGAGCAACGCCATGCGTTACACCCCCGAGGGGGGTTGGGTCGTGGTGTCGGTGCTCAGCGACCGCAAGCACGTCGATATCGCGGTTTCGGATACGGGCATCGGTATCGCCAAGGACGATCTGTCGCGCATCTTCGGTCGTTTTTGGCGTGCCGACGCCAGTCGCGCCCGCGAGGCGGGTGGCCTGGGCGTGGGCCTCGCCGTGACTAAACAAATCGTCGAGCGCCATCATGGCTACATTTCCGTGGAGTCGGAGCTTGGAAAGGGTACGACTTTTACAATTCATCTGCCTCGCGAGCACACGGCGGATGCGGCATCTACTACAATGGAGCACTAGCTTTTCGCTATTCGGTGAAGGAGGGGTTTCGTCCCTGCCGCTCCGAGTTTGCGAAAACGTGCGGGAAAGAACCCGCATTACTGTCGTATTTTGGTAAGGAGTGACTCACGTGACAACGATGGAGCGTCGTCCGGATTCCCGTGGCAAGGTTCGTGATATCTACGATGCCGGTGAAAACCTGCTGATGGTCGCCACCGACCGCATTTCTGCGTTCGACTTCATTCTTCCCGACGAGATTCCGTTTAAGGGAGAGGTGCTCAACCGCATCTCGGCATTCTGGTTCGATAAGTTTGCCGACATCGTTCCCAACCACCTCGTTTCCATCGACCCGGCGGATTTCCCTGAGGAGTTTGCTGAGTATCGTGACTACCTCGCCGGCCGCGCCATGCTGGTTAAGAAGGCCCAGACGATTCCTATCGAGTGCATCGTCCGCGGCTATCTGACCGGTTCGGGCAAGAAGACCTACGACGAGAACGGCACCGTCTGCGGCATCCAGCTGCCTGAGGGCCTGACCGAGGCTTCCAAGCTTCCTGAGCCGCTGTTCACGCCGTCCACGAAGGCCGAGATCGGTGACCACGACGAGAACATCTCGTTCGAGCGTTGCTGCGAGATCGTGGGCGAGGACATCGCCACGCAGATTCGCGACCTTTCCCTCAAGATCTACAAGGCCGCTGCCGAGTACGCCGCGACCCGTGGCATCATCATTGCCGACACCAAGTTCGAGTTTGGTGTCATCGATGGCAAGGTCACGCTGGTCGACGAGTGCCTCACGCCCGATTCCAGCCGTTTCTGGCCTGCTGCCAGCTACGAGGAGGGCAAGATCCAGCCCAGCTACGACAAACAATTCGTCCGCAATTGGCTCAAGGCCAACTGGGATATGACGGGGGAGACCCCGCACCTGCCCGCCGAGGTCATCGATGGCACGTCCGAGCGCTATCGCGAGGCCTTCCAGATCATCACGGGCTCCCAGTTCACAAGCATGAAGGAGAACGCATAAGTGAGTACCCGTAGCGCCACGAACAAGCGCACGCAATCCCACGAGGTTACCGGGGTTGCGCGCAAGTCCGCCGCATCCGCCAAGCCCGCCCGTCAGGCAGCGAGCTCTGTCCGCGTCGTGCCGGCTTCGTCTAAGGCACGCCGCAAAGAGCTCGAGAAGGGCGAGAACCTCGAGGGCCTCTCTAAAGAGGAGAAGCGCGCCCGCAAGGCTAAGCAGCGCGCCAAGGAGGATCGCATCTACACGGTGTCGAATATCCTTCTCAAGCAGGATGAGGACTACACCAAGCGCCGCCGTATCTGGTGGGCCGTGCTCGCCATCGGCATGGTGCTCGTCGTGGCCATTTGGGCTTCGCTGTACTTCGCTCCCGCTGGCATGGTGTCCAGCCCTGTCCAGATGGTCGGCATCGTTTTGTCCTACGTCGTCATTTTGGGTGACTTTATTTACGACTTCGTTCGTATTCGTCCCCTGCGCAACATGTATCGCACGCAGGCCGAGGGCATGTCCGAGAACAAGCTCAACGCCCTTATCGAGCGCTCGGCTGCCGAGGAGGATAAGAAGGACTCCAAGAAGAAGTAGCGTTTGCATGCATACTTATCGCTAAGATATAGGCGCGTCGTTTTTGCGGCGCGCCTTTTTACTGTTCTATAGATAGATGGAGTGGCACATGATTCGAGCTGCCCTGACGGTCGAAGAGGCTCTGGAGGGTATGAAGGCCCTGGAGCCCAAGATTAAAAACTACGCGCGCCTGATTGTTCGCAAGGGCGTAAACGTCAAGCCCGGCCAGGAGGTTGTCGTTCAGTCTCCGGTTGAGTGCGCGCCGTTTGCGCGCGTGGTGGTCGCGGAGGCTTATGCCGCCGGTGCCGGTCACGTGACGGTTATTTGGGCCGATGACGCCGTGACGAGGCTCACGTACGAGCATGTCGAGAAAAGCTATTTTGAGCAGACGCCCGAGTGGAAGCGCCTGCAGCTTGATTCACTGGCCCAGGATGGTGCCTGCTTTATCTTTATCGAGGGTGCGGACCCTGCCGCTCTTAAGGGCATCGATCCCGCTAAGCCTGCTGCAGCTTCTAAGGCAAGGAACACGCAGTGCAAGGTCTTCCGCCGCGGACTGGACTACAACATCAACCCGTGGTGCATCGCCGGCGCGCCGGTCGTTGCCTGGGCTCGCGAGGTGTTCTCGGGCGATGCGGATGAGGTTGCGATCTATAAGCTATGGAATGCGATTCTACACACCGCTCGTGCCGATGGCCAGGACCCGGAGAGCGACTGGGAGCTTCATGACGCGGCGTTCGAAAAGAACCTGCGTTTCCTGAACGACAATCGTTTCGACTATCTGCATTACACCTCGGCAAATGGAACCGATCTGACGATTGGCATGACGAAAGGTCACGAGTGGGCCGGCGGCAAGGGCAAGACGCCCGATGGACACCCTTTCTTCCCCAACATTCCCACCGAGGAAGTCTTCACCTCGCCTGATCGTATGCGCGCCGACGGTATCGTGTACTCGGCCATGCCGCTCATTCACCACGGTAACAAGGTCGACGATTTTTGGATTAAGTTCGAGGCCGGCCGCGTAGCGGACTACGATGCCCGCGTGGGCAAGGCGACGCTTGCGAGCATCATTGACACCGATGAAGGTGCCGCTCATCTGGGTGAGGTCGCGCTTATCTCCAAGAACACGCCGATCCGTGAAAGTGGCGTTCTGTTCTATGACACGCTCTATGATGAGAACGCCAGCTGCCATCTCGCGCTGGGTGTCGGTTTCCCCGAATGCATCGAGGGTGGGTATGACATGTCCAAGGAGGAGCTCCTGGAGCATGGCGTTAACGTCTCGAGCACGCACGTCGATTTTATGATCGGCACGGACGATATCGATATTACGGGCATTACGCCTGATGGACGTGAAGTTGTGATTTTCCAGAACGGCCAATGGAGTTGGGAATAGCCCCAGACCGTGGTACAATGCCACCCGCGGGCCGTTAGCTCAGCTGGCAGAGCAGGGGACTTTTAATCCCAAGGTCCAGGGTTCGAACCCCTGACGGCCCACCATAGAATAGAAAAGCGACTGGCGGATGCCGGCCGCTTTTTTGTTGCCGCGACATGGGTTCGAACCCGAAAGGGCGCGGAGCTGAGTAAACGCGTGAGCGTTTGCCAGCGCAGCGCGCAAGGCGCGAAGCGCCGCAGCGGCCGTCTGCAGAGCAGGCCGAACCTCTGACGGCCCACCCAAAGAAAGGAAAACGAAATGAAAACAGATAGATACGGAATTAGCGGCAGCACATTAAAGATAATAGCGGCCATTTCGATGGTTCTCGATCATGTAAGCAGGATCGTCCTGACCAATGGAATCATGACTCACGCATCGTACAATCAGATATCAGACGAACAGTGGGCGATTCTAAGCGAGGCTTCGGATGTGCTTCATGTTCTTGGCAGAATTGCATTTCCCTTATTTTGCTTTTTGATAGTTGAGGGATTTTTGCATACTCATGACATAAAGAGGTACCTGCGAAATATGCTTGTCTTCGCAATCATTGCGGAGCCCATATACGATTTCGTTCAAACCGGGCAACTATTTGACCTTCGGCAACAAAATGTTATGTGTGAGCTCCTGCTTTGCTTGGTCTTCTTGATAATTCTGGAAAAGATACAAAGCCTTTCAAAATGGAAGAGGTACATCGCAGAAACTGCTCTGATTGTTTTGACAGCACTGGCAGCTGAATACACTAAACTAGATGGCGGTGTGTATGGCATTCTGCTTGTGGCTGCATTCTATTTATTCCACGACAGCAAGGCCAAGATGTTCTTTGCTGCAGTATGCGCAGTGCTCCTTTCGTCATGCCATATAGTTGGCGGCGGATTTGAGTTTGCTACAGCTAATATATTTAATCCTGATGTTGCTGCCGCGGTCGTTTCGTTGCTGCTTATCAATCTTTATAATGGTAAGCGAGGGCTGAAGCTCAAATATTTCTTCTACATTTTCTATCCGGCACATCTTGCTCTGCTTTATGGTGTCTCACTTATTGTTTTGAACTGTCTTTAAAAACTCTCAAACAAGTCTCTGAAAACGGAAACAAATTGACTCTAAGACTGCTTGTGAATTTCCGGAAGACCTGAGAGATGCGAGGATAGGCAACGAGGGCTGCAGAGAGATGCTTCTCAGTTCTCTGGCGGATCGCACGTATCTGTATGAGGATCACTTCCACACACTCATTAATAACAGTGATAAACACGGCAGATCCTCAAAACATGAGGCTGTGGAGGTCGAACGATGCTTCGAAAGCATGAATGGCAGCGAGAAAATGAGTTCGGAAGCGCCCTCTGGATGATCCAGCATAGAATAGAAAGCGATCGGCTCCGGCTGGTCGCTTTTTTGTTGCCGCGCCACGGGTTCGAACCCGAACTTCTCTATATATAAGAACGCTTGGCGAACAAAACCTGCCTTTTACCGACGGGAAACAAATAGCTGATGCTTTTGGAGTAAAGTGGCGCTCCAGAGATGACCGATGCCTTAACACCTATAAACCAGCTGGTCATCGCCAATATCAGAAGCCAATGCTTCAGTTTTAACCTCAGTGATGCGACTGAGGGACCTATTCATTTGTGAACAAAATATGGAGTGCGCGATTCCCGCCCCCGGGG
>NZ_QSAS01000013.1:0-2891 GCF_003465485.1 Collinsella sp. AF11-11
GCCCAGATAAAACCTGCCAAAATAAACCTGTCCCTTTTTGGCAGGTTTGCTAGAGGAGGTTGGGATGGGCAAGGCTGAAGTGCGGCGGGCGATGATTGCTCGGCGCGATGCTCTTGATTTGGATGTTCGGGCGGCGAAGTCTGCTGTCATTTGCGCGCGGCTTGTTGAGTTGCTGGGCAGCTCGGGTGCCGCGGCACCGCACACCGTTGCCGTTTATGCCGCGATGGGTTCCGAAGTCGACCCAGCCGCGTTTGCCGCAGCTGCCGCCAAACGCGGCTGGCGCGTGGCCTATCCGTGCATGCTCTCGGCAACAGACGCCGCAGCTTGTGGCCAGCGCATGTGCATGCGGGCAGTTGCCGTCGGCGATGCGTCCGCGGCCCCGTTTATCGCCCACCCCACGCGGGCCTTCGCGGCCATGGACATCGACAGCGACCACTTCCCTATCGTGTCTGCAGAGGCCCTCGACATGGCCATCGTGCCACTCGTAGCCTTCGACCGCGCCGGCGAGCGCCTGGGCTACGGCGGCGGCTGCTACGACCGCTACCTGCCCATGCTCTCGCCCGCATGTCAAATCATCGGCATCGCCTTTGACGAACAGCGTGTCGACCACGTTCCCACCGACGCCCACGACCTGCCGCTACCCCACATCATCAGCGCCTAATCGCCGCCACGTCAGCCACGGCTACAGCAGTACCACCGCAGTCTAGTGCTCCTCGCCGGCGCGGGCCAGGTCGTAGGGCGTGGTCTGGTAGACGTAGTAGTTGAGCCAGTTGGTGTAGAACAGCTGAGCCTGGCTGCGCCAGACGTTGCGCGGCTCGGCGGTGGGGTCGTCACCCGGAAAGTAGTGCGCCGGCACCTGAGGGTTGAGGCCGCGCTTCACGTCGCGCTCGTACTCCAGGCGCAGCGTGTCGGTATCGTACTCGGGGTGACCAAATACAAAGAAGCGACGGCTGTCGGTCGACTTGACGATGTACAGGCCCACCTCGTCGGACACGGCCACGACCTCAAGCTGCGGCTCGGCCTCCACGTCCTCGCGGCGCACATCGGTGTTGCGCGAATGCACGGCATAGAAGCGGTCGTCGAAGCCGCGGACCAGCGGGCTTTGCGGCTTCACCAGATAATGCTCGAACACGCCACTTGCCTTTGCCGGCAGGTCGTACTTCTGAATACCGTAATGATGGTACAGCCCGGCCTGTGCGCCCCAACAAATGTGCAGCGTAGAGTGTACGTGCGTGGTAGACCAATCCATGATCTGGCAGAGCTCGGGCCAGTAGTCGACCTCCTCGAACGGCATCTGCTCCACGGGCGCGCCCGTGATAATCAGGCCGTCGTAGTGGATGTCGCGGATGTCGTCGAACGTGCGGTAGAACGTCTCCAGGTGGCCGGCGCTCACGTGCGTGGCCTCGTGCGTCTTGGTGCGCAGCAGGTCCACCTCCACCTGCAGCGGCGTGTTGGAGAGCTTGCGCATGATCTGCGTCTCGGTGGCGATCTTGGTGGGCATGAGGTTGAGGATGAGCACGCGCAGCGGACGGATGTCCTGGTGCAGCGCGCGGTACTCGGTCATGACAAAGATGTTCTCGCTCTCGAGCTGCGCGGCAGCAGGGAGGGCGTCGGGAATGCGAATGGGCATGGATGCTCCTTACGAGTCAGTTGCAGTTATGGTACAACGAGCGGCCCCATCCGCGCGAGCACATCGCCCGGCGATGTCACCAGCGGCCCAAATCACTCCAAAAGTAGAGATTAAAGCATGTCCCAAAAATCTACGACGCTTTAGCCTAGCAAAGTGACGGCAGGAGGCTACAATGGTTCGACGCGAGAAACTCGGCCGAAAGGATACATATATGTACCAGACGCGTAAGATCGGTGTGGTCGGCCAGGGCCACGTAGGAGCACATGTCGCCAACAGCCTGCTTATGCAGGGCATTGCCGACGAGCTGTACCTGTGCGATATCAACGAGGCCAAGGTGACGTCCGAGGTCCAGGACCTGCGCGACTCCCTTTCGTTTGTCCCGTACAACACTAAGATCGTCAACTGCTACGACCATTACGAGGAGCTGGCCTGCTGCGACGTCATCGTCAACGCCGCTGGCAAGGTCGCACTGGCCGCCGGCAACCGCGACGGCGAGCTGTTCTTTACCACCGACGCCGCGCGCACCTTTGCCAAGCGCATCGTCGACGCCGGCTTCGACGGCATCTTTGTCTCCATCTCCAACCCCTGCGACGTCGTGTGCACCGAGCTGTGGCACCTGACCGGCTACGATCCCAAGAAGATCATCGGCTCGGGCTGCGGTCTGGATTCCGCCCGCCTGCGCACCGAGATCTCCAAGAAGGTCGGCGTGAGCCCCAAGTCCATCGACGCCTACATGATCGGCGAGCACGGCTTTAGCCAGCTTGCCGCCTTTAAGACCGCAACCATCGCCGGCAAGAGTCTCACCGAGCTTCAGACCGAAAACCCCGACAAGTACGCCTTTGACCACATGGAGGTCGAGGAGCTCGCGCGTAAGGGCGGCTATGTGACCTACCAGGGCAAGCAGTGCACCGAGTACGCCGTCGCCAACTCCGCCGCGCGCGTCTGCGCTGCCGTTCTGCACAACGAGCACGCCGTGCTTTCCGCCTCCACGCTCATGACCGGCCAGTATGGCGAGGAGGGCATCTTTACCTCCCTGCCGTGCGTGATCGGTGCCGAGGGCGTCGAGGAGGTCTACACGCTCGACCTGTCCGAGTACGAGCTCGAGGGCTTCCACAAGAGCTGCCGGCACATCCGCGACAACATCGCCCAGCTCGACTGGTGGGACGCCGAGGCGTACGACGCAAAGTAGGCCGCTGGCTGCCGCAACCTTGCGAATCTAAGCGCGATACTAAGCGGGCCGCGCCGGAAATCCCCGGCGCGG
>NZ_QSAS01000013.1:2913-45699 GCF_003465485.1 Collinsella sp. AF11-11
ATCCCCGGCGCGGCCCGCTTTTTTGACTCACGCAGTGCCCTTGCGAATCGAAGGTGAATACTTTTTCCGCGAAGTGAACGAGCAAAAACGAGCCCCCGAAGCATCGACACTTTTCAGACGCCGTTTCCTGCGGTTTCGCCGAGTTTTTCCTGCGGTTTTGGCGCCAAAAAATGTCGATGCTTCGGGGGTCCAAAATAGGTCGTTCACTTCGCGGAAAAGTATTCGACTTCGTTTTCGCGCAGACACGAATCCGGCCGCCACAACGCAAAACGGGGCCCGCGCGCAGCGCAGACCCCGTCAAAAAAGATAATTCCCGGTGTCTAGTACTGCTCGACACCCATATAGCGACGAACCTCGGGGCTGTGGTCGAACACCTTGCCGCGGGCGGCGCGCAGCTCGCAGCTCATGTTGTAGAAGAAGATCGGCTCCAGGTACGAACGCACGCTGGCAGGCACGTCGCCCACGCCGTACTCGAGTGCGTCGAGCACCATGACCGTATCGGTGTGCGTGTTGAGGAACGCAAGTGCGCGCTCCTCCATGGGGCGGCACTCGCCCGATCCGAGCTGCACAAAGTAGAACACGCCGGGCTCGGTGGCCTCGAAGGGGCCGTGGAAGTACTCGCCGGAGTGGATGTAGCAGCAGTGCTGCCACTGCATCTCCATGAGCGAGCAGATCGCCATGGCGTAGGTCTGGCTAAAGTTGGGGCCGGAGCCCAGGATGTAGAAGAACTTGTGCTGCTGGCAGAGCTCGGCAAAGCGATCGCCCAGCTCGGCGTTGACCTTTTCGCGAGCAGCGGGCAGCAGCGCGTCCATCTGCTTGAGACCGGCGTACATGTCGGCGAGCGCCTCGTAGCCCTCCTGCTGGTCGAGCAGCTCGGCAGCCATCAGAACGCCGATGCCCTGCGGGACCTCGGCCTGCGACTCGCCCTTGCCCCACGGATAGACCCAGGTAGTCCACTTGCCGTTGTCGATCTTGGAACCCGCGTAGTCGGTCATGGCCACGACCTCGGCGCCGGCAGTCAACGCCATCTCGCAACCGTCGATGACCTCCTGCGTGTTGCCGCTGTGGCTGCAGGCAACGACGAGCGACTTCGGCCCCAGGCTCTTGGGGGCCATCAGGCAAAACTCGCGCGCGGTGTAGACCGTCGAGGCAAACGTGGTGGCCTCGCGCTTGAGCAGCTCGTTGGCCGGCATCAAGTCGATCATCGAACCGCCGCAGGCGATCCAAAAGACGTTCTCGATCTTACCCTTGCGCTCGATAATTTCCTGAATCAGATCGTGTGCGTTCACGGTGACGCTCCTCCTTGTGTCGCGACTTTGAACGACGGCAGCTCGTACCTGCGGTCGTTCTATGTTGTTCTATTTATAGCACGCACGACGACGCTCGTGAAGCCATTTCGCCAAACTTGTTCTATGTTGTTCTATCTGTGGATGTTAAATGTCGAACACGTAGCGCGAGCCCACGATCTTTTGGCGCCCGAGCAGCAGGGGGCGCTCGTCTGCATCGGTAAAATACGCCTCCATATAGAAGAGCGGCTCGCCGACCGGCACCTCCAGCAGCGGGGCCGCCTGGGCATCCGCCAGCGCAATCTCCACGGTGCAGGGGTCGGACTTGAGCGGCGCGCGACCCGAATGCTCGGCAACGAGCGAGAAGATCGAGTTGTCGGCGAGGTCCTTATCGGCAAGCGTCTGCAGGTAGGGATGGTCGGCGAGCACAAAAGCGTTGTTCTCGAGCATGACGGGCACGCCGTCTGCCGTGCGCACGCGCTCGACCACAATGAGCTCGCAGCCGGGTTCCACGCCAAAAAATGCCGCGTCCTCGTGCGTCGCCGCAACCACCGTGCGCGACACCAGGCGCGCTCCGGCCACCATGTCGTTGGCGGCGCAACCCTCGGAAAAGCTCTGAACGTCACCCTTCTGGACAATCTTGCGCTTGAGCTTGGGCGCGCACACAAACGTGCCCCTCCCCTGCTGGCGGTTGAGATACCCCGCGCGCGACAGCTCCTCGACGGCGCGGCGCACGGTGATGCGTCCCACGCCGTAGTACTTCGCGAGCTCCATCTCGGAAGGAATGCGCGAGCCGGATGCGTACACGCCACGCGCGATCTCGCCCTTCAGGTCGTCCATAACCTGCTGGTACAGCGGCACGGCGGAAACCTCGGCGCACTCAGAACGTTCGGTCTTGTTATCGGTTGCCATCGTTACGCTCCATCCCGCGCATGCTCGGACTCAAACTCTTCAATCGCCGCCATAAACTGCTCGCCAAAGGCGTCGGCCTTTTTCTCGCCGATGCCGTTGACCTGGATAAGCTCGTCGCGCGTCCGAGGGCGCAAGCGGCACAGGCCGCGCAGGGCCTTGTCGGAGAAGACCATGTACGGCGCCATCTCCAGCTCGGTCGAGATCTCCTTGCGCAGGGCACGCAGGCGCTCGAACAGCTCGGCATCGTTGCCAACGCGCGGGAGCTGATCCAGCTCGGCCTCCTCGCGCAGCAGATCCACCGCACGGCGGGCGCGTGCCGAGGCCTTGCGCTTGGACGCGCGACGCTTAACGGTAAAGGCAAACGCCTCGTCCTCGACCTCGCCGGCGCGCGGACCGAGTCCCACGACCGGGTATTGCCCCTGCGATGTGGCCAGATAACCGCGGCCGCACAGCTGGCCGATGATGTCCTTGATGCGCCCGACCGATTCGCTCGACAGCTCACCATAGCCGCGGTCCTCGTCCAGATGCATCTGGCGAATGCGCTCGGTGTTGCCGCCGTGGAGCACATCGGCGATGAGCGACTTGCCAAAGCGCATGGGACGCGTGGCAACGTAGCGCACAGCGGCGCGGGCCATATCGGTGACGTCCTCGACCTCGAACTGCGTGAGGCAGTTGCTGCAGTTGCCGCAGCCCTCGGCCTCGTCCGTGGCGGTGCTGCCCGCACCAGCTGCGGTCGCATGCTCGGCTGCGGCCTCGTCGCCAAAGTAGCGCAGCATGTATTCGCGCAGGCAGCCGGTGGTATTGCAGTAGCCCTCCATCTGGCTGAGCAGACGATATCGATTCTGGAGCGCCCACGCGCGCTGCTCGTCGTCGAGCGCCTCGTCGGCCGCATCGCCGCGGTCGATCAAAAAACGACGCATGCGAAAATCGTTGCCGTTCCACAGCAGGTGGCAGCTGGCCGGGTCGCCATCGCGACCGGCGCGGCCCGCCTCCTGGTAGTAGGCCTCGATGCTCTCGGGCACGTTGTTGTGAATCACGTAGCGCACGTTGGGCTTGTCGATGCCCATGCCAAAGGCGTTAGTGGCAACCATCACCTGAATATCGTCATCGATAAAGGCACGCTGGCTTTGGCGGCGGGCGTCGTTACCCATGCCGGCATGGTAACGACCAACGCGAATGCCGCTGGGGCCCAGCGCTTCGGCAAGCTCGCTTGCCAGCGCATCGACCGTCTTGCGAGTCGAACAATACACGATGCCGCTCTCGCCCGAATGCGCAATCACATAGTCGCGCACCCACGCGGCCTTGGCCTTGTCGCCCATCTCCTCGCAACCAAAGTAGAGGTTCTTGCGATCGAAGCCCGTCACTACCGTCGCGGGGTTTTGCAGACTGAGCATCTGCTGAATATCGGCACGCACGCGCTCGGTTGCCGTAGCGGTAAAGGCCGCCACGATGGGGCGCTGCGGCAGGGAATCGATAAACTCGCGAATCTGCAGGTAGGCGGGGCGGAAATCCTGTCCCCATTGGCTCACGCAATGGGCCTCGTCAATGGCCACGAGCGGCACGCCAATGCCGCCGTCCGCCGCGGCCTCCTGCGCAAAGGCCAAAAAGCGCGGCTCGAGCAGGCGCTCGGGCGCCACGTACATAAGTTGGTAGCGGCCCTCGCGCGCCCGCTTGAGCACGGTGTTTTGCTGGGCCGGAGTAAGGCTGGAGTTGAGATAGCTGGGCCGCGCACCCGCCGCGAGCAACGCACGGGTCTGGTCCTCCATAAGCGACAGCAGCGGGCTCACCACAAAGGTGATACCGGGCAGCATGAGCGCGGGCACCTGGTAGCAAATGGACTTGCCGGCGCCCGTGGGCATAACACCCAGCGCATCGCGACCGGCAAGGATCGCATCGACCATGCGGTCCTGTCCCGGGCGAAACGAGGTGTAGCCAAAATAGGCGCCGAGCGTGTCGAGCGCCATCTGCTGCATGCTATCGGTCATGGTTTCCTAACGTCCAAGTCATCTGCCGCCGATTATACGCCGCCACACGGACCAGCGCCGCACGGCTGCCGGCCACAAGCAACGCGATCCGAGGGAACGAGCGTGGATTTTTGGACACTTTCCTGATGAGCGTGGATAATCTCCCACTTTGAGCCCGTCACCAAGCCAAAAACGGGAGATTATCCACGCTCATTCTGCAGATTGCCGCTCTGGCGGGCTTGCAGCGTCGACCGGTCCGCCGTTCGTTAGAACGGCGGAACCAACCCTACATGACCATAACGTAGCGCGATCCCACGTAGTACTGCTTACCCATCAAAACCGGCTCGCCATTGGGGCCGATAAAGCCGGCACGCAGGTTGAGCAGCGGATCGTGCGGGGCAATGCCCAACTCGGCCGCCTGCTCGGCGTTAGCTCGAACGGCCTCGACCGTGCGGTAGCCAACCGAGACAATCGGCGTTCCGCCAACACGCTCGACCTCGGCAAAAATCGACTTGTCCTCAAGATCGGCCGTCAACAACTCACGGTATGTATCAAACGGCACAAAGATATTCTCCTCAAAGATGGGCTCGCCGTCGGCCGTACGCACGCGCTTGATATGCAGCAGCAGCGCATCCTTCTGCAGGCCAAAAAACTCCATCTCGCTTTGGCGCGCCGGAACGATCTGGCGATCGACCACATGCGCACCGGCCTTCATGCCGTTATCGGCACACAGCGCGGTAAACGTCTGCAGCGTCGAGGCGTGAAACTGGCGATTGATGTGCGGCGTGGAAACAAAGGTGCCGCGGCCCTGCTGCTTGACCAGGTAGCCATCGGAGCAGAGCTCCTCGACGGCGCGGCGCACGGTGATGCGACTCACCTCGTACTGCTCGGCAAGCTCAAGTTCGGACGGAATACGCTCCTTGGGTGCATAAACACCTTTCTCAATCGCATCCTTTATTTCGTCGTAAATCTGCTGGTAAAGCGGTGCATTTTTGGGCGCAGGCATATCTGATCACTCTTATCAAAATATCGAAATAACTAATACGTATATAACGTCTTTTTATATGTTATCTCAGTTTGATAAAACGATACACCACATACAGCAAATCCTTACTTGCCGTCGTCCTGTTGCAGACTGTCCTGCTCGCTGAGGCGCGCCTGCCTGCTGGCCATGCGTGCGGGCTTGTCGGGATCGGGAACGGCCGTGGGCATGGGCTCGTCGACATGACCACCCCACCAGCCGCCCACAAAGCTGAGCGTGTGGAACACGTTGATCACGGCACCGGGATCAATGTCGCACACCAGCTTGATAATGTCCTGGCTCTCGTAGGTCGAGACAACGGCGTGCAGCAGGTACATCTTTTCGCGGCTATATCCGCCGATGACCTCGGCGCAACTAATGCCGTGCTGAAAATGGTCAACATAGGCGGTCATGACCTCGTCTGCCTTGCGCGTCGTGATCTGCAGCGTCACGCGGTCGTAGCGATGATAGAAGCTGTCGATGGTCTTGGTCGAAATAAATTGGAACACGATGGAGTACGCCGCATTGTCCCAGCCAAACATAAGCCCAAAGATCGCCAGGATAAAGCAGTTAAAACCAAAGATGACGCCCCAGATGGTCTTGCCCGTGTGGTTGGAGACCCACAGCGCGATAAAGTCGGTGCCGCCGGTAGATGCGCCGGACTTAAGCGCGATGGCAGCGCCCAGACCCGAGACCACGCCGCCAAAAATGATGAGCATGATCTTGTCGCCCAAAAACGGGGCAAAATGAAAGATGTTGAGGAACAGCGACGAGAGCATGACCTGCATCATCGAGAAGATGACGAAGCGCTTGCTGATGCCGCTCCAGCAAAGGAGCGCCACGGGGATGTTGAGCGCGAGCATGCCGAGCGAGATGTCGATATGAACGCCGCCGAGCGAGGTGACGCGATCGAGCAGGACCGCGACGCCGGTGAGGCCGCTCGGAAGCAGGTCGGCGGGGCGAATGAACGCCTGAATCAGAAATGTCTGGAGAACGGCGGAGATGGTGACCGCCACGGCAGTAATGGCGCGGCGGACGATGGTGAGACGGCCGAGCACGAGCACGCGGTCCGTGAGCTGATCGATGGCGTTCGCCACGTAGGCTCCTTTCGAAGGCAGATGTAATTGTGGGGCATGCCGGCGATTGTAGCATGGAGCGCGAGAGGGCGCTTCAATTCACCCTCTCTCGACAACCAAAACGAGCCAGCAGCTCCCCAACCAAAGAGCCAAATTCTAAGTGAGTAGACTTTTCGCGATCTACCAAGCGCACTCAAAACAGCCACCTCTCCGACCTGCGGTTTTACTAAGGCAGATACGCTTTGTGCTCGGCATGTGCCAAAAAGTCTACTCACTTAGTCCGAGTCGAAGCCAAACGGATCTAAATCGAAGCCAAAATGAGCCAATCCACCGCAAGAGACGTGTGAATCCGCACTTCTTGCGGCGAATTGACGCTACAAAGCGGTCAGAATGTCGGCGAGGTTGTCGATGACGGCGTCGGCTCCCGTTTGGTCCAGGTTAACGCCCTCGTGCGGACGCAGTGCCAGGACGCGCGCGCCGGAGCGCTTGCCGGCCTCGATGCCCAAAGGCGAGTCCTCGATAACCAGGCACTCGGTAGGCTCCACCCCCAGTGCCTCCATGGCACGCAGGTAGATCTCGGGGTCGGGCTTAAATGCACTGCACTCGTGACCGCTGATGGTGTAGTCCAGCACGTCGGTGATACCGGCAATCTCCACCAGCTCGTCAATGAGCTCGCGATAGGACGAGCTCGCGATGGCACACTTGACGCCGCGCTCGTGCAGCTCGCGCATCACCGGCTCCGTCTGCTCGTTGAGCAGCTCGGCATACGGAACGGGATGGTCTGGACTGTAGACCTGCTTGTACTCCACGCGCAGACGCTCGCGCAGCTCAACATCGTCGGGCACCAGCGCCTCCCAAATGGCGGGCTCGTTAGACCCCGAAAGATCGGGAATCTCATCAAAGTGGAACCCCTTCTCTTCCATAAACGCCACGCGGCGACGGTTGTAGAACCACTCGGTATCGACCAGCACGCCGTCCATATCAAACAGCACTGCCTTGATCATACGCATCTCCTCCCACCTGCCAAAAAGGGACAGGTTTATTTTGGTAGGTTTTATCTGGTGTTTTGCGACGCGACAGACACGCCCTCCCCAAAGCAAAAAAGGGGACGGGGCAAAACCCCATCCCCTCTCAATCAACCCGTAAGGTCTACTTACTTGTGATTAGTAGGAAAGCTTCCACATGTAGCGACGCATGGTCAGCGGGTGCTGACGGGCCTCGGCGATCTGGTTGCCGTACTCGCGCATAACGGCGAGGTGCAGCAGCGGGTTGAAGTAGGTGACGACGCTCGCGGGCACGGCGTCGGCCAGGCCGTAGTCCTTGGAGTCGATCAGAGCGACCTTGGCGCCCATGCGCTTAAGGAAGGTGAGGGCGCGGGCGTCCATCGGACGGGTGGCACCATCGGACATGAAGAAGACGTAGGGCTTACCCTCGGTGGAAACCTCGAACGGGCCGTGGAAGTACTCGCCGGTGTTGTAGGCGGCGGCGTCGATCCACTGCATCTCGGTGAACAGGAAGGCGGCGTGAGAATAAGCCATCTTCTCGGAGGCACCGGAGGCCATGAAGTAGATCATCTTGTCGTCCTTGAAGTCCTGGGCGAACTGCTTGGCAAGACCCTTGGCGGACTGAGCGGCGTTCTCGCAGAGCTCGAAGACGTTGGTGAGGCCGGTGATCATGTCCTCGTAGTGGTCATAGCCTTCGGTCTGCTGAAGGATCTCGAGTGCAAGAGCGATGGCGTAGCCGGGCTTCTCGCACTTGGCAGCGTAGTTGGCGTGGAAGCCGTGAACGATGACGTGGTCGGCGTCGACGGTCAGAGCGGAGCCAGCCTTGTTGGTGAGGGAGACGACCGGGCAGTTGTGCTTCTTGGCGGTCTTGTTGGCCTCGACGGTCTCGGGCGTGGAGCCACCCAGGGAGCAGGTGATCACGAAGGTGTGCTCGTTGACCCAGGAAGGCGTGTCGTAGTTGAACTCGTTAGCGGTGAAGATCTGAACGTTCAGCTTGTCCGTGTTGTTGGCCAGGAAGTACTTGGCGGGGTAAAGGTCGGACATGGAAGCACCGCAGCCGACGAAAGCGACGCTGTGGATCTCGTGGTTGGACAGGACGTCAGCGACGATCTGCTTAGGGAGGTTAAGGTCGATCTCGTACATCTGACACATTCCTTTCGATTTGTTGCGGCGTCACATTGCCGGACGCTCGCAGGGTTACCGTAGTTAGGACCGAGTCGCCGGCCCGTTGAGGATGTGACAAAGGGACTATCCCTTTGTCACATGTTAGGGATGGAAGCCTGCCTGGGGTATGGGATGCCAGGCAGGCCCCCGGGGGAAGCGCTGGGTCGCGACTAGGCCAGGATGCCGGCCGCGGAGAGGGCGATGCCGCCCACGATGGCGATCACGAGAAGCCAACCGGTGTTGACGTTCTTCTTGATGAGCCAGTACATAAGGCCGGTGAGGCCAAGGGAGATCATCTGGGGCATCATGCCGTCCAGGATGTCCTGGATAACGACGGTACCCTCAGCGAACTGCAGCGGGGTGGTGGCGCCGATCAGCGTAGCGATCATGCCGCCCACGGACATAAGACCCACGATGCCGCAGACATACATGAGCTTCTCCATGAGGTCGCCACCCTGGAGCTTGCTCAGGTACTCGTGGCCGCCCTGGTAGCCGATCTTGGCAGCGAACCACGTGATCAGCACGGAGGGCACGATGGAGATGAGCATGGCCAGGATCGGACCCATGATGGAGCCCTGCTGAGCCAGCTGAACGCCCAGGCCAAAGGCGATAACGCGGATGGTGCCCTGGAAGAAGGAGTCACCGATGCCGGAAAGCGGGCCCATGAGGGAGGTCTTGACCGCGTTAATCGAATCGGGATCGAAGTTCTCGGGATCCTTGGCGTACTCCTCCTCCATGGAGGCGGCGAGGCCTAGGACAAAAGCGCTCGTCTGCGGGGTGCAGTTGTAGAACGCCATGTGACGGTGGTAAGCCTCTTTCTTAGCAGCGAGCTGCTTGGGGTCGGACTCATCCGGATAGAGGCGATCGAGCGTGGGAACCATGCCGTAGAGGAAGCCCATGTTCATCTGACGCTCGTAGTTCCAAGAGGCCTGGATGGCCCAGGAGCGCCAGAAGAACTGGCTGACCTTCTTGTTCAGGGACACGTCCTTGGTTGCGGTTGCCATAGTGTGTTCCTCCTTAGTCTTCGTCGTCTTCGAGCGGATCGTAGTCGGAATCGACACCGGCGGCTGCATGGGAACCGTTGAACTTGAAGCCCATGAAGACGACAGCCAGGCACACACCGATCAGAGCGACCGCGATGACGGACAGGTTGAGGTAAGCGGCGAGCAGGAAACCGATGAACAGGAACGGAGTCATACCCTTCTTGATCATCATGGTGAGCAGCAGGGCCAAGCCGTAGGCGGTCATGATCTTGGTCGAAACGTTAAGACCAGTGGACAGCCACTCGGGAACCATGTTGACGATGGCCTGAACCAGGTCGGTGCCAACAAAGACGGCCAGGAAGATCGGCAGGAAGTACATGATGGCGTACAGACCGGAGCCGGCGCAGATGTGCATACGGTAGGCGGTCTTGAAGTTACCGTTATCGATCGCGCTATCGGCCACATGGGTGAGGGCGGCGATGATGGAACGGAACACGATGCCGAGGAGCTGACCCAGGACGGCGACCGGGATGGCGATCGTCATGGCGGTCTCAGCAGAAGCATCGGTCAGGCACGCGAAGGCAGCTGCCACGATGCCGCCCAGGACCATATCGGGCGGAACGGCGGCGCCGACCTGCACCAGGCCCATGGACACGAGCTCGACGGCGGCACCGACGGCAAGGCCGGTGGGCACATCGCCCAGCAGCAGACCGACGAGCGTAGCGCCAACGAGGGGCTGCTCGAAGTTAAGACGACCGAGCAGGCGGGAGTCCCACATGCAGAACACGCCGACGAGGCCGACGAGCACCGCACTGATGAACGTATTCATACCCTTCTCCTTTCAGTCAGGCAAAAGCCTGGTTGATTACAGCTTGGCGTCGATGTCGACGCTCTGATACGTAGGGGTCTGCTGGACGTAGAGCTTGATGCCCATGTCGAGCAGCTGGTTGACGTCGGCCTTCTGGGTGGCGTCGAGGAAGACGGAGCTGTCCTTGCCGCCGATCTGATCGGCACCGTCGTGGTTGGCGGTGGCGCCCAGGTTGATGGCCTCGAGCTTGTAGCCCTGGCAGAACTGCAGCATCTCGGCCGTGTTGCCAAAGACGAACATGACGCGCTCGCCGAGGGTGTTGAGCTTGTCCATCTTGGCGAGGGCACGCTCGACGGTAAAGACGTTCAGGCGCACGCCCTGGGGCTTGGCAAGCTTGAGAGCGCCCTTCTTGATGTCATCGTTGGCGGCAGCGTTGTCGACGACGATGATGCGCTCGGCCTGAACCTTGGTGGTCCAGGTAAAGACGACCTGACCGTGCAGCAGACGGTAGTCAAGACGTGCGAGGACGATCTTGGCGGGACCGGAGCTGTGACGGGGCGCCTTAGCCTTCTTGGCGGGAGCCGCGGCAGCCTCGACCGGTGCGTTGGGGTTGGTCAGACCGGTGCGGGCCTCGTTGATGAGGGCCGCGAGCTCGGCACCCTTGACGGGGGCGGGGCTCATAGCGAGCGTCAGTGCCAGCGGAATGTTGAAACCGCTGATCACCGTGAATGCCGCACCGTTGCGGGAAAGCTCGACCATGCTGTTGTTGACCGAGCTGCCGAGCATATCGGTCAGCACATAGACGGTGTCGTCCGCGTTGAACGTGGCGATCATGGCGTCCACCTTGTTGGTGATGGGCTCCTTGTCGTCACGAGCAAGCGACACGACGTGGACGTTCGACACGTCGCCGAGAACCATCTCGAGCGTGTCTTTGGCGCCTGCGGCCAGGCCGCCATGAGATGCGAGAATGATCTGATTCATCTTGCCTCCTCCTTTTCGTTATGGTCATTATAACGTCTTATACGTTGCGGATATTGCTAATTAGTATAAAGACCGTTCGCGGGTGAAAATCGACCGTTGACGGGTTTAACGTACTTGAAACGTTGGGGCTGGGCAGGCCGGCACTGGCGGGACAACCCCAAGTCGGACCCTGCGCGCAATCCCCTATCGCACGAAGTACCAGGGGCTTTCCTGCACGGTGGGCTCCAGCGCGATGCCGGTGCGTTCCTTAAACAGATCCATGTCCTGCGTTTTCTCCGTCCACCACGCGTTAGGCTTAAAGGTCATGCTCTCAGCGACATGACCGACAAATACACTGTTGCGCAGCTTGGAGAAGTCGGTGTTCATAATCAGGATGGACATGAGCACCAGCACAATACCCAGGACCTTGATCGCGCCGGCGGACTCGGCATAGACACCAATGCCCACCAGTACGGTGACGACCGTCTCGAAAGACATTACGACGGGAACTTTCGATGTCTCGAGCCCCATGGACAGACCCTGCATATATAAGATGTAAGCCACGGCTGTGGGGATGAGTCCAAAGCCAAGGAACAGCAGCAGCAGCTGTGGCGACATTGCCGCGGCGACATCCGGCCACGGAGCCGCGATAGCCGCCATAACCGCACCGCCAAAAACAAGGCCCCAAAACGTGACAGCCAGCGGGTGGACCGTCTTGGTTGCTATCCGGCTAAACACCGCGAGCGACGCCCCACAAAAGCCTGCAATCACGCCCGACGTGACGCCCCAAACCGAAAAATGGAAACCGGAAAGGTCGCCATTAGTTACTGCAAGTACACAGCCCCCTATGTTAAAAGCGATGGCAACGAGCTTGTTGGGGGTCACGTCCTCGCGATAAAGCACGCGGCCGAGCACGACGCCAAACACCGGCGAGGTATAGAGCAGCACCGAGGCCGTGGACATGCCCACCTCGCCCATACACTCGTAATAGCAAGTGTTGGCGGCGGCCAAACCGACGATACCGACAAGCGCGCAGGAAACAAGCTCTTTAGGGCTTGCCTTGAACAGGGCCAGCGGACCCTGAGCCACGGTAGACCCCTCACCCGAACGGCAGCCCATAAACATCAGGACCGGCGCCAAGATAAGCGCTCCGACCAACAAGCGAAAGGCAGCCATACTCTGGGACGTAACGCCCATGGCCGAGATGCCGTTTACAAAGATTCCGATGCTGCCCCACATAAGCGCGGCGATCAGCACCAGCACATAGCCCAGATTGCTTTTCTTCAACGCAGCCTCCTCGGTATTGTTTCCAATATGTTTCACACTACGTTATAGTCGTTATATACATTTTTCAAGGCACAAATCGGCGAACGGGAAATCTCTCGACACAAGGAGTGTCCCCAACTGCCGGCACAAAAGGAACATCCCTAACTGCCGGCAGAAAGGGAACGTCCCCAAGTGCCGCTCTAGCAGTTGCGGTGAAATAGTTCTCAAACAGAGGCTTCACACTCCCAAACAGGAACTATTCCACCGCAACTCATGAGGGGTATTGGGCTGTTAGGCCGCTCTATCCCTTAGTAATCCAGCTTCCACATGTAACGGCGCGTCATGTAGTCCTTGTGGGTGACGGCGGAGAGCGCACGCATGTAGACGTTGTTGAGGATCGGGGCAAAGATCAGGTGGTTGAAGTACTCGCTCACGCTGTCCTTGATGTCGTTGAGGCCGAGCTCCTTGGCGTCGAGCTGGTAGACGCGCTCGCCACCGTACTGGTTGACGAAGCGGATGCCGCGCTCGTCATTGCAGCGGCTGCGGCCGACGCTGATGAGCTGGAACAGCGAGGTGCGCTTGTCCAGAATCTCGAAGGGGCCGTGGAAGAAGTCGCAGGTGTTGATGGTGCAGGAGTCGATCTGCAGCATCTCCTGCACGTTGCAGATGCTAAAGACGTAGGCGGCACCAAAGAGCGGGCCCTGGGCCATGACGTTGATGCAGGGCTTGTCGGCGTTCTGCTCGGCCCACTTGGCAGCGAGCGGACGGGTGTACTCGACAGCCTTGCGATAGATGGGGTCGACCAAGTCGAAGGCGGCCATAGCGGCCTCGTACTCGGCATAGCCCTCGGTCTGCTGCGTGAGTTCCATGGCGATCATGGTCACGACGGCGGAGTTGGTACGGCCCATGCAGGACTCGTCGACGGCCAGGCTGTCATACTGGATCTTGTAGTCGCAGACCTCGGTGAGGCCGGACTCGTCAACATAGATGGCGATGGTACTGGCGCCGTGGTCCTTGGCGACCTGGGCGGCGACGATGGTCTCCTTGGTGCCGCGCATGGACACGACGACGGCCAGGGTGTTCTCGTTAACGTAGGCGGGGGTTGCGTGCACGAACTCGTTGCTGGTGTAGCTGGAGCTCACGACCTGCGTGGCCTCGTGCTCCATAAAGTACTGGGCAGGATAGTTGCCGCCGTTGGATCCGCCGGCGCCAATCCACACGACGCGCTTGATGCCGCCCTTGTCTGCCTTGTCAGCCAAAACCTGGGAGACGACATCCTTAACCTGTTCCTGAGTAGTCATCGTGCATCAGCCTTTCTTCTCGTTTGATGCTCTCGATGGCATACAAGTTACATACATGTTTTGGCTATGTCGACTAGTTGTATGCTATATTTGTCTTAGATATTTTGCTGGTAAAGTTTTCGGCAATCCATTATCAGCGGTTTTGTTGTCATGTTGGATACATGCTTGGTTCAGTAAGCATACAGGTTAGATACAGGTTGGTCGCATGAATGCTTCGTCTAAAAAGAAACTGGCCCAATACGAGCGTCTGGCGGGTACGCTGCGTGACCGCATCGCCGCCGGCACCTACGCACGCGGAGACAAGCTGCCGTCCGAGATGGAACTCATGGACGAATCGGGTCTGTCGCGCAGCACCGTGCGCCATGCCCTTAAGGTTCTTGTTGACGAGGGCCTGGTTCGCACCGAGCGCGGACGCGGCGCCTTTGTGGCCGACACGCCCGCGCTCCACGAGAACAACCTGGTGTTTTCGAGCTACACAGCGCAGATCCAGGGCCAGGGCATGAAGCCCACCACGCGCACGGTGGACTCGGGCTTTGCCAAGGCAACGGGTAGCGTGGCCAAGTTTTTCGATGCCGCCGTGGGCAGCAAGCTCGTCAAACTTGTCCGCCTGCGCTACCTGGACGACGCGCCACTGTGCCTGGAAACCACCTATCTACCACCGAGCTTTGAGGCACTCATCGATCGCGATATCAACGGTTCGCTCTACGCCATGCTGCGCCAAGAATTCCATCGCGCGCCGGCACAGGGACATAAGACCTTTGAGGTGTGCTATGCCTCGCAAAACGAGGCGTTTTTGCTCAACGTTGAGCGTGGGCAGGCGCTGATCTTGATCACCGACTACGTCTACGACACCGACGGCCGCCCGCTCCATATCTCCAAGCGTATCCAGCGCACCGACCGCGCCAAATACACCGAGCCCATCGGCTAGCGCACCAAACGAGGCAAAATGTACCAAATAAACGTTTTACCTGCGGTTTTTATTAAATCTCAAGCCGGCATGGCGCAAATGCCAACATCGCCTGGCAACACTCGCCGCCCAAGCTCAACTGTTCCTGCCCAAAATATCCAGCACCGTAAATCTAAGTGAGTAGACTTTTCGCGACCTGTCGAGCACATTCAAAACAGCCACCTCCGTGACCTGCGGTTTTACTAAGGCAGATACGCTTTGTGCTCGGCCTGCGCCAAAAAAGCCTACTCACTTAGCCCGCAAGGCGTCCCGAGGGGACAATCCAGGTCAAAATAGCGTACAAACGCCACGCTACTTGCGGCGATTTGATACCACAAGACAGCCAAAAACCTGCCAAAATAAACCTGTCCCTAAATGGTAGGTTTAGGAAGGTCGGGGAACCAGGTTGGTTTGGGCTGGTTGGGGGTGCGCTCGGCCAGGACCAACTCCATCCAACACATGTCGTACCAGCGACCGAACTTTTGAGCGCAGCGGTCGAAGGCACCCACCAGGCGATACCCCATATGGGCATGGAAATCCTGACTGTTGTGCGTTAGATACTCGTCGTCCTTGTCGTGCGGCACGGCGATGAGGGCGCACATGTTGGTGATGCCCATCGCGACCAGGCACTGCTTGAGCGCGTCGTGCAACCTGCGACCCAGTCCGCCGTGGCGCACGTCGCGCGCCAGGTAGATCGATGTCTCGACCGACCAGTCGTACGCCTCGCGGCTGTTGAGCGGACTCACATAGGCATAGCCTACCGGGCGCCCGTCCAGCTCCATCACCAGATACGGGTAGCGCTTCAGTGTACGCTCGATGCGCCCGGCGAACTCCTCAACGCTCGGCACCTCGTATTCGCAGGTAATCGCCGTCTGGCGCACATACGGCTCATAGATGGCAAGCAATGCCGGCGCATCATCGGGCGTCGCCAGGCGAATCGTCGGCTCGGACATCTCGGCCATCCAACCCTTCCCTCTCAAAAGCAAAGGCCGCCTTGCGCCAAACCCAGGCGCAGGGCGGCCCCTCGTCATTACATCAACCTACAGGACAGCCGCCAGCGCGTCGATGTCCTCCTGTGTCGTGGCCCAGCTGGTGCAAAAGCGCACCACGGTGTGGGTCTCGTCGTACTTTTCCCAGTACTCGATCGAAGCATGCTCGCGAATGCGGGCCATGTCCTCGTTGGGCAAAATCACAAACTGCTGGTTGGTGGGCGTCTCCAAGAAGAACTGGTAGCCGCGCTCATGCAGCACGCGACGAAGCGCCTGCGCCGTCTCAATCGCCTGGCGGCCAATCTCAAAATACAGGCCGTCGGTAAAGAGCGCCTCAAACTGAACGCCCGTCAGACGGCCCTTGGCCAGCAGCGCTCCGTGCTGCTTAATGCGCGGAATGGGGTGTGCCGGAGCGTGCATGCCGCAAAACACCACGGCCTCGCCGCAAAGCGCGCCGCACTTGGTGCCGCCAATGTAGAACACGTCGCACAGCTGCGCCAGCTCGGGCAGGGTAATGTCGCACTCATCGGCCGCCAGCGCATAGGCCAGACGGGCGCCATCCACAAACAGCGGAATCTGGCGCTTCTGGCACACCGCATGAATCGCCGCAAGCTCGGCGGCGGAGTACAGCGTGCCGTACTCGGTCGATAGGCTCACGTACACGGCACCTGGGAACACCGTGTGCTCGTAGCTCTCGTTTTCGTAAAACACCTGGATATAGCTGTCGAGATCCTCGGCATGCATCTTGCCCTCGTAGCCGGGAATGGTAAGCACCTTGTGGCCGCCAAACTCGATGGCACCCGCCTCGTGGCAGGCAACGTGGCCGGTCTCGGCTGCAACGACGCCCTCGTAGGGCGCAAGCAGCATGTCAATCACCGTCGCGTTGGCCTGTGTGCCACCCACCAGAAAAAACACGTCGGCATCGGGTACCTGACAGGCCTCACGAATGAGCTGCTTGGCACGCTCGGTGTGTGCATCGGTACCGTAGCCGGGCTGCGGCTCCATATTGGTGTCGACGAGCGCCTGCAGCACTGCCGGATGTGCGCCGTGAGAATAGTCATTGTTGAACGCGAGCATGGTAATCCTCTCTAGCCGGGCACGAGCCCGATGATTCAGATGGGGCTATTGTACGCCGCCCGGATAGGCAATGCGCGCGGCAAGGCACTCGAGCGCCAGCACCAAGGCAAAGCCGCAGCTCACGTCACTCAAAAAGTGCGCACCGATCACGATACGACCAAAGGCGACGAACGCCGCAACCACAGCGGCGACCCAAAAGACCGCGCGGCGGCGCGACGGCTTTTCCTTAAAGGCCGCCGCGGGAAGCCCGGCGAGCATAAGGCCGATCGCCGCGTGTGCCGTGTGTCCGCTCGCAAACGACTTAAAGCCGTCCTTGATCACGCCGGCGGCGATATAGGTCCACTTGTCGGGGTTGCCGATCACCCACCACGGCTGAAAATCGAGCCCCTGCGTCACCTCGATCACGCGCATGCGCGGGCGCGACCACAGCGGCTTGACGATCACGTTGAGGATAATGGCCTGGGCGACCCACACGGCAAGCACCATCAACGCCCAGCGCGTGAGCTCTTTGGAGTCGGTGTCGCGCGTGAGGCGATAGACGATAAGATTGGCGGCGATGACCAGCACAAACGTCAGCACCAGCTGAGCCGCGACGAGTTTGCCGCCAACCCGCAGGGACGAGACGATCTCGTAGCCGGCCAGGCCGACGTTGACGAGGATGCCGAGCACGGCGAGCCATTTACTCCCCCTGGAGTCGGGACGCACTGCGCGCACGAGCATAACGCCCGCGATGCTCGCCGTCAGCTCGAACGGCAGCTCGCCGGCGGCCTCGATAAAGCGACCGTACATGCTGGCGATGTTGAACAGCGCGCTCGAGATCTGGTAATCGAAAAAGCTGCCCACGCCCAGACAAAGACACAGAACGACCGCGATAGCGGCGGCGTCTTTCTTATAGATGTACCCGAACATGCTTTCCTTTCCGTCGGGCGAAGTTTTCAACCTGCAACGTGGCGGGGCAAAGAATCCTTGTCCCGCCACGCCACCTACCTGTTATTCATCATCGCTGACGCCCAGCTGCTGCAGCAGCATGAGCGCCGCGGCCACGGGGCCGGTGCCGTCGCTGGCGTCGAGACCGCGACCCAGGCCGCTGCCCGCACCGGCGCCCGCCTTGTAGGGCACCGACAGCTTGCGGCTCTTGGGGAAGTTCACCGCACCGTAGCGGGTCTTGAGCTCAAAGGCCACCTTCTTGGGCACGTCGACACCCAAAAAAGTGATGCGTCCGCCGCTGAGCGTGACGCTCTCGAGCCCCAGGCGCTCGCCGCGAATGCGGATGCGCGCGCGGTTGAACAGGTTGAGCCCCGCCAACGGCAGCTCACCGTGCGCGGCCTCGGTCTCTTCCTGTACCTCGTCGATGCTCTCCAGGTCCTCGGCCGCCGCGAGCTTGCGGTACACGAGCACGCGCTGGTCCACCGCCGGCAGGTACTCCTCGGACAAGAAGTAATCGGCCGGCAGGTTAATGCCCACGCTCGCCGCCTCCACGCCGGCGTCGTCATCGCCGCGCGCCTCGGCCACGGCCTGGCCCAACATCTGCGTAAACAGGTCAAAGCCCACGCTCGACAGGTTACCGTGCTGCTCGGCGCCCATGAGCGAGCCGGCGCCGCGAATCTCCAGGTCGCGCATGGCGATACGCATGCCGCTGCCCAGGTCCTGGAACTCGGAAAGTGCAGTCAGGCGCGCCGTGGCCTCCTCGGTGAGCGGCAGCTCGCCCGGGAACATAAAGTACGCGTAGGCCTGCGTGGCCGAGCGACCCACACGGCCCTTGAGCTGGTAGAGCTGTGCCAGGCCCAGGCGCTGCGAGTCCTCGATGATGAGCGTGTTGGCGGTCGCGTTGTCGATGCCGCTCTCCACGATGGTCGTGGCGATGAGCACATCGATCTTTTTGGTCGCGAACTCGATCATCACGTCCTCGACCTCGCGCGGGCTCATCTTGCCGTGCGCCACGCCCACGCGCGCCTCGGGCGCGGCCTCGTGCACGCGTGCCACAGCGTCATCGATGGTCTTGACGCGGTTGGACACGTAGTACACCTGTCCGCCGCGACCCACCTCCAGGCGAATCGCCGCGCTCACCACGTCGGGGTCGTACTCTCCCACGTGCACGATCACGGGGCGGCGCCCAGTCGGCGGCGTGGTGATCAGGCTCATGTCGCGCACGCCGCTCGTGGCCATCTGCATGGTTCGCGGAATAGGCGTTGCCGAAAGCGTAAGCACGTCAATCTGCTCGCGCAGGTTTTTGAGCTGCTCCTTGTGCTGCACGCCAAAGCGCTGCTCCTCGTCAATGATCACCAGGCCCAGGTTCTTGGGGTTCACATCGGCCGAAAGCAGGCGATGCGTGCCGATGAGCACATCAATCGTGCCCTCGGCAAACGCCTTGAGTGCGCGCTTTTGCTGCGCCGGCGTGCGAAAGCGGCTGAGCACCTCGACCTCAAGGCCAAACGGGGCAAAGCGTTCAAAGAACGTCTCGTAGTGCTGCTGGGCCAGAATGGTCGTGGGGCAGAGCACCATGACCTGGCGACCGGAGTCCACACACTTAAACGCCGCACGCAGGGCGACCTCGGTCTTGCCAAAGCCCACGTCTCCGCACAGCAGGCGGTCCATGGGCTTGGGCGCCTCCATGTCAGCCTTGATGTCGGCGATAGCCTCCAGCTGGTCGCGCGTCTCGTCGTAGGGGAAGCTCTCCTCCATCTCGATCTGCTCGGGCGTATCGGGCGGGCAGGCGATACCGGTAATCGACGAGCGACGCGTATACAAATCGACCAGGTCAAACGCCAGCTTTTTGGCGTTCTTGCGCGCCTTGTTGGTGGCACGTGTCCAGTCGGCGGTGTTGAGCCTGGTCAGGCGCGGCTTGTCGCCGTCGGGGCCAACATAGCGCGTGATGCGGTCGACCTGCTCGAGCGGCACGTAGAGCTTGTCGCCGTCGGCATATTCCAGCAAAAAGTAGTCGCGTTCCTTGCCGCCCACTTCCTGACGCGCGATCTCGCTAAAGAGCGCGATGCCATGCGTTGCGTGCACCACATAGTCGCCCGGCTTAAACGGGAAGGTGATCTGCGTAATGTCAACCTTGCGGCGGCTGCGCGCGCGATTGGCATCCATGCGGGCGTTGAGGTCGGCGATCGAGAACACTGCCAAATTGGCGTCGGGCACCACCACGCCCTGCGGCAGAGCGGCATCGACAAAGGTCACGCGCCCGTGCGAGATGGTGGGCACGGCGGCACCGGCGGCAGCCTGGGCGGCACCCGCCTCGAGCGAGCGGGCGTTGAGCGCGTCGGCCTTGCGCTCGCGAATGGAAGCATGGGCCTCCTGGCGAACAGCACGGTCGGCAGAATCCGCCGCCGCCACGCGCACGCGCTCGCCAATGACGCCGGCGTTTTCGGGGGCGGCCGTCAGCGATTCCTCAAAGGTAATGCCCTCGTCGCCAAAGGTGAGCTCCATCGACTCGCGCGCACCGCGGTCGGGGATGGCAAACACGCAGGCATAGCGCTTGCCCACGACCTCCTGGATGCGCGTCATAAAACGGTTGTCCGAGCCTGCGATGGCCGGCTGCTCAATCTTGAGCTCGGCCGTCACCGCACCGCCGGCACGGATGAGGCTCACATAGTTCAGGCGCTGCTGGGCACCAAAATCGAGCTGTTGGGCGCGCACGTACAGACCATCCAGGCGGTCAATCCCTGCCTCGCCGGCACGCGCCTCGATATCCTCGTAGGCGCGCAGACAGTCGTCGAACAGCGAGCGCGGCTCGGACAGAACCACGAGTGCCTTGCCGCTCACGTGCGCCAACGGGCTTACGGTCTGGCCGTACATCACCGGCAAAAAGCGGTCGAGCTCGGGCGTGACGATACGCGCATCCACCATCTCGAGCAGCGCCGCCAGTTTGCTGTCGTCCTGACTGGCGCGATAGAGCGCCACGTGCATGTTGTGGACGGCATCGTCGGTAAGCGCCAGCTCACGGCAGGGGAAGATCTCGATGCTGTCCTCGTTGCCGATGGTTTGGCCCGTGGAGCTCACCATGCGGCGGATGCGGTCAATCTCGTCGCCAAAGAACTCGATGCGCACGGGCGCCTTTTCCTGTGCGGGGAACACCTCGACGGTGTCGCCGTGCACGCGGAACAGACCGGGCGCGTCGGCGGCGCCGGCATTGGTGTAGCCCATGCCCACCAGGCGCTGCGGCACCTCGTCAAAAGGAATCTCCTCGCCCACCGCAAAAGTGGTGGACTCCCAATAGCGACTCTCGACCGGCGGTACGCAGCGCAACAGTGCACGGGCCGAAGCGACCATGATGCAGTTGTCCCCGCGCACGATGCGCCCCAGAGCCTCGCAGCGCTGCGCCACCACGGCGTCGTCGGGCGCCTGCTCGCGCCACGGATAGTCCTTGCGCTCGGGAAAACGGCACACATGCGCCAAGCCCACGTAGGCGGCAAGGCTGCGCGCGGCGCGATCGGCCGCGTCCTCGCCGCTCACAATGTAGACCGTGGGGCGCGGACGGCGCGCAAACTGGGCGGCCGCCATGAGCGTACGGCCCGACTGCGACACGGCCAGCGTCACGTCCTCGCCGGCATCGAGTCCGGCCTCGACGGTCTGCAAGGCCTCGGCAGTGTAGAGCTGCGCGGCTATACGGTGAATGAGCATGCTGTTCCTCCGGCATCGCAACGCCAAAAGCCCGCCGGGGCAAGCTCGGCGGGTCGTACGTCAAATACATTGTCTGTCATGGTAGCGCATGGAGAGGACTCCAGCTCAAGCGTACGCCCAGCCCCGCAACAAAAACGCCAGACGGAGATGCGTTCCGCCCTACCCCGCTACGCGCACGCTGGGGCACAAATCTGCCAGCGGACACTCGTCACACTTGGGTTTGCGGGCGTCGCAGATCTCGCGGCCAAAGGTGATCCACTGATGGTTGACCGACTCCCAATACTCGTGCGGCAAAATCTTGAGCAGATCCTGCTCGGTCTTGAGCGGTTCCTTGGCATGCGTCTTGGGACTCAGCATCAGGCGGTGCGCAATGCGGTTGACGTGCGTATCCACTGCGATGCCTTCCACGATGCCGTACCCCACGTTGAGTACGATGTTCGCCGTCTTGCGCCCCACGCCCGGCAGCTTGACGAGCTCCTTCATGTCGGCCGGTACCTCGCCGCCGTAATCGGCAACGATCATCTGCGCGGCCTCCACGGCGTGCTTGGCCTTACTCTTATAAAAGCCAAGCGACTTGATGGTATCGGCCACATCGGCCACGCTTGCCCCCGCCATAGCCTCGGGCGTGGGCCACTGGGAAAACAGCTTCGGCGTCACCTTGTTGACCTGCGCGTCGGTCGTCTGCGCTGAGAGCAGCACCGCGATGAGCAGCCTAAAGGGATTCTCGTGGTCCAAAAAACACTCGACCGGGCCATAGCGACGGTTGAGGCGCTCGCACACCTCAACGGCGCGCTCGCGTTTGGCAGCATTGGTCTCGCGTGGCATAACGACTCCTTGGCTCAACGGCACAACAAACCTATGGGCACAATTGTCCCACGTCCGAGACGCTTACGCCTCCAAGAATGCGCCGGTCTGACGGCTCCACAGGCTCGCGTACTCGCCACCCGCCTCGACAAGCTGCGTATGTGTGCCGTCCTCGACGATCTCACCATCGGCCAGCACCACAATGCGGTCGAGCGCCGCCACGGTGGACAGGCGGTGCGCCACCACAATGGAGGTACGTCCACGCATCAGGTTTTCGAGCGCCTCCTGCACCAGCGCCTCGGACTCGCTGTCGAGGGCAGAGGTCGCCTCGTCGAGCACCAGAATCGGCGCGTCGGTGAGAATCGCGCGGGCGATAGCCACACGCTGACGCTGGCCGCCCGAGAGCTTGACGCCGCGCTCGCCCACCATGGTGTCAAAGCCACGGGGCAAGCGGTCGATAAACTCCAGGGCATTGGCCAGGCGCGCGGCCTCGCGGATCTGCGCGTCGGTGGCGTCAGGGCGGCCGTAGGCGATATTCTCGCGAATGGAGCGGTGGAACAGCAGCGCCTCCTGCGGCACGTAGGCAACCTGGCGGCGCAGGCTCTGCTGCGTGCAGCGCGAGACATCCTGACCGTCCACGAGCACGCGGCCGCCCTGAACATCGTCCAGGCGCAGCAGCAGCTTGGTGAGCGTCGTCTTACCCGAGCCCGATTTGCCCACCAGGCCCACGCGCTGACCCGCCGCCACATGGAGCGTCAAATCGTCGAACACGCTCTCGCCCGCCGCGGCATCACGGTATGCAAAGCTCAGGTGCTCAAAATCAATCGCACCCTCGCCCACCTTGAGCTCGGGGGCGTTCTCGTCGTCTGCCACCAGACGCGGCTCGTCCAACACGCGCGTCATCTCGGCCGCATCACCGAGCGCGCGGTTGATGCGCTGCATCATGGAACTCACGTAGTTCAGGCGCATGGTGAGGTTGTAGGTGTAGGTAAAGATCATGACGAGCGAGCCGGCCGAGATGCCAAACCACGCATTGCCACCCGCCACGAACACACTCACCACGGCCATGGTGATGACGATAAGGCCCGAGGTCGTAAAGTTGCGCTGCATCATGGCGTGCATCGAGACCGTCTCGGCATCGCGCGCGGCGCGGTCGGCGGCATCGAACAGATCGTGCTCAAAGTCCTCGCGCCCGCAGGTCTTGACGGCCAGGATGTTCGTGACCGCGTCGGAGAGCACGCCCGAGAGCTTGTTCTGCGCGGCGGACGTCGCGGCCGAAAGCGGCATGATGCGCTTGTACATAAGCCAGACAAACGCAATGTAGACGACCATGATGCACACCAGGATCACGGTAAATGTGGGCACCACCGGAGCGAGCGCCGCCACGGTGCAGATGACCGAGGTGATAGTGGGGATGAGCGAATACACCGTCACGTCCACCAGACCCGTGTAGCCGCTCATAAAACGGCTCGTCTGGCTCACGAGCGATCCGCCAAAGCGGCTGGTGTGGAATGTCATGGATTGATTGGAGAGCGTGTCAAAGCACAGGCGCGCCAGGTGATAGTTGCCCGCAATCTCGAGCTTGTAGACGGTGTAGTCCTGTAGCTTGGAGAGGATCTGACCCACCAGGTTAACGAGTACAAGCGCCAGGATACAGGGGCCGAAGACCTCGAATACTTGATCGCCCGCCACGGGGCCGGCCTGGACGCGGTCGACGATGAGGGCCATCACGTAGGTGTTGGCAAACGTGAGCAAAAAGATGTAGCCCGCCGACGAGAGCACCGAGAGAAAGACAATCAGCGGCTGCGTGCGCGTGACATCCCAAAAACGCTGCAGCGTGCGGCGCACGGTGGAACGCTTGAGCGGACTGGTGCTTCTCTGAGACATGGGCTTCCTTTCGCGTCTGACAGGGCGAAACGCCATTGTTGCACATTGGAGCACGCTTCAGACAAGTGCGATACGAAAAGCGGTGGGGCGCCCGCGTTTGCGCCGGTGCCCCACCGTCTTGTTGCAATTAGTCCTCGTCTTCTTGGTCTGTGGGAAGGTCCGCGGACTCCAAGCCCAAAATCTCGTCGGCCTCCCGCGCGTCTTCCAGCGCGTCGATGTCCTTGAGCTTGCGCTCCATGACGTTGGTGCGCGTGGTGATGATGCCCTCGACCGTTTTGCCCGCGGTCTCGATCTGCTGCTGGGCGCGGCGCAGCGCCGCCTGATAGCGCGGCAGCTCAGCCTTGACGGCGGAGAGCACGCGCAGTACGTCGTCGGTACGTTTTTGCAGCCTAAACGTCTGGTAGCTCATCTGCAGGCTGTTGAGAATGGCGGCCATGGTGCTGGGACCGGCTACGTTGACGTGATAGTCGCGGCCCAGGGTCTCGATAAGCCCGGGGCGGCTGACGACCTCGGCGTACAGTCCCTCAAACGGCACGAACATGATGCCAAAGTTGGTCGTTGTCGGCACACTCAGGTACTTTTCGCAGATGTCTTTAGCCTCGCGCTTGACCATGGTGTCGAGCGTCTTGCGCGCAGCCGCCACGGCCTCCGCATCGCCCGACTCCTGCGCGTCGAGCAGGTGCTCGTACGCGTCGCCCGGAAACTTGGAGTCGATCGGCAGCAGCACGGGATCGCCCTCGTCCACCGGCAGCTTGACGGCAAACTCAACGCGCTCCGAGGCGCCGGGCTTGGTGGCGACGTTTTCCAGATACTGGTCGGGTGTGAGGATGTCCGCCAGGATTGCACCCAGCTGCACCTCGCCCAAAATGCCACGCGCCTTGACGTTGCCCAGCACGCGCTTAAGGTCGCCCACGCCGGTGGCGATAGATTGCATATCGCCCAGACCCTTGTACACGGCCTCGAGCTGGTCGCTCACCTGCTTAAACGATGCCGACAGTCGGTCGTTGAGCGTGCGAGAGAGCTTCTCGTCCACCGTCGCACGCATCTGATCGAGCTGCACGTTGTTGTCTTTGCGGATGGCGCCCAGCTGGGCATCGACCGTCTCGCGCACCTTGTCCAGGCGATGCTCGATGCCCTCGCGGTTGGCGCCGAGCTGTTGGGCCGTCTCGCGGCGCAGGTCATCCATACGGTCGCCGGCCTGCGAGAACTCTCGCGCGATGGTCAGGTAGCGTTGCTGCTCCACGGCCGCATCGGTCGTCTGCTGCTGCGCGATGGCGTTTGCCGTGCGGCGGGTTTCTGTCAGCGCGACGTTGAGGGCATCGAGCGCGCTGTTGGCCTGCTCGAGTGCCGCGAGCGTTTCCGCTTCGTTGCCGCCACGCTCTCGCAACTCGGCACGAAGGCCCTTGAGCTGCAGGGCACAGGCCGCAGCGACCCCCACCGCCACCAAAGCAATCACAATAAGTGCAATATCAATTGCAGACATAAACTCCGCCCAACAAACCCAATCGATCATCAATCAAAACCGCGATCAATCTTACCCCGCCACACACACGGATCACTCACTGCCTTGCAGACAAATTTCTCTTAGAGCCGCGGACGCTAAAACGCTAGCTCTCCCAGCCGGCGCGGATGGTTGTTATGACGTCATCTAGGCGCTGGCCCAGGGCCGCTAGATGTTGGAGCACCTCGTTGGGCGATGCACCGTTGAGGATGCACGTGAGGGCATACGACGCCAGAAAGATGGCCGCAAGCCCCAACGGGATGAGCACGATCATCGCCAACGTACGCAGGCGCTGGGCCCAGCGACGGCGACGCGCACGATGCTTGTCGAACGCGAGCTCCTGCGCATATGAATCTTGCTGTACGGAATAGGCCTCTGGCGCCGATTCACACCCGGGCACAGCTGCAGGTACAGCAGCGGGCACGACGTTTTGCACGGGCGCCTGGTTGGCAACCCCTTGTATTTGCATCTCCATGAGTCGTTGCTGCTGACGCAGCATGCGCTCAGCTTGTTGCTGCGGAGTCTCAAGAAACAGATCCATGCTGGCCTCCAAAATCGGAGCATTCGACGCTTACGACCAGCATCCCGCACCGCCATGACCGCGACAACGCAATCGCCGGCAATAGCCACAAAGTTTCTTTTGCTCAAAAGCTGTCGAAAAGCTCAACAACTCCCCTACCAGCACTTTCTCTGAGCTTTTTTCGCCAACAATCTTTTGGCCTTCCACCCTCACGCCAACTGACCAAAATCTAACCAATAGCTTGACGAAAATTGTGGAGACCGGGACCCCACAAAAACGTGCCGCCCCAAAAAGGGGCGGCACACAACCTTTTTTATCAGCTTTTCTGTATCGAGCACGCGACGACCCAACGCCGGAGCGCAAGGCGGGGAAATACCTTTGCCTCGCGCGACTCTGCGAAGCCGTGAGCGAGAGGGAAAGGTATTTCCCCGCCCTGCGCTCCGCAGCAGCCAGCGCCAAGCGCTAGTAGTTCACCACCTGCTCCTCAAAGTACGCCTTGGGGTGGTTACACACCGGGCACACCTCAGGTGCCTCGGCACCAACGTGCAGATGTCCGCAGTTCAGGCACTTCCACACCTTTACGCCCTCGCGCTCAAACACCTCGCCCGACTCAATGCGCTCGACGAGCTTGTTGTAGCGCTCCTCGTGGGCCTTCTCGACGGCGGCGACACCACGGAACTTTGCGGCAATCTCGGCAAAGCCCTCTTCCTCGGCGGTCTTGGCAAACTCGTCGTACATCGTGGTCCACTCGTAGTTCTCACCCGCGGCGGCATCGCGCAGATTGTCCAGGGTATCGGGGACGGCGCCATCGTGCAGATACTTAAACCACAGTTTGGCGTGCTCGGACTCGTTGCCAGCCGTCTCGGCAAAGATGTTCGAGATCTGAACGTAGCCGTCCTTCTTTGCCTTGGAGGCATAGTAGCGATACTTGGTGTGTGCCTGGGACTCACCGGCAAAAGCGGTCTCGAGGTTCTTCTTGGTTTGGGAATTCTCAAAATCCATAGGTGTACTTCCCTTCAACGCATGCCGCCCGTAGGCTTCGAGCGGCCTCGTCTTTAGGATGCCCTCATGTCGGAAATCTAAACCTTACAATCCTGTTCTTCAGATTTCCACGGGCTAAATGCTCAGCCAGCGATCGCCCTCGGCTCGGCAAAAGCCCTCACGCTCCAGGTCGGCCAGAATGCCCGCGACAAGCTCGCGCTCGACCGGCCCGCGCCCAGCCGCCGCTTCCATATCGTTAACGCCCACCACGGCATCAGCAAGCGTAATCCCCGCCGGTTGGCCATCGCGCGCTGCCAGCAACATGCGCACGATATGCGCGCGCTTTTGGCGACGTGAGCCCTCAAACTTTGATTGACGGCTATAGCCCGCCGAGCGCCTGGACGGATTGGGCAACGTCTTTTTTAGATATGCGCCGTAGTCCAGCAACGCGTAATACCACGCGCGCGGCGTGTCGGCATCATCGAGCGGCACGGCAAAGGGAGCGATCTCGTCGGTCGCCGCACCGGGGACCGCCGGACAGGCCGCCTGAATCAGCGGCACCAGCTCGCGGTCGGGAACAGCCGGTACATCGGGAAAGAAGTGATGCAGAAAGACCGTGCGCACGTTGGTCTCCAGATACACGCCTGGAAGGTCAAACGCGAACGACCGGATACCTTGCGCCGTTGCCGGGCCAATACCAGGCAGAGCGACCAAGTCACGCGTCTCACGCGGAAACTCACCGTCCCAGTCCTCCACAACGCGCTGAGCGGCCTTGTGGAGCGCCAGAGCGCGTCGGTTGTAGCCCATGCCCTGCCAAGCGTCCAAAACATCGGAAGGCGCGGCTTGGGCAAGCGCCTGCACGGTCGGAAAGCGATCGAGCCACGCCGGCATACGCGTCTCCACGCGTGGCACCTGTGTTTGCTGCAACATGACCTCGGAAAGCCAAATGATGTACGGATCGCGCGTGCGGCGCCACGGAAGGTCGCGATAACGCAGGACCCCTTCCGAACGAATCATCGAACGAAAGGGGTCCTGAATCATATCTATGCTCCTTATGCGGCGCTATTCCTCCCGGCATGTATACGCACAGGTGGCATACTCGGGAAACGCTTCGCGGTCGGCGAACTTGGGATCGACGGCCGGGAACTGGCGGTGAGCGACGATGTCGCCGAGCGAAACGGAATCGAGGTAGTCGCGCATCAATGCTTGAGCTCCGGCCCACAGGGAATGATAGCAGCACGTGCCCATGCGCGCACAGTCGCCATCGGGTGCGGTGCAATCATTCATAACCATAGGGCCCTGAACGGCCTCGACGACCTGACGAATGGTAACGTCGTCCGGACTGACCTTGAGACGCATGCCACCGTGGACGCCACGCAGGCTCTCCACAATACCGGCCTGGACCAAACCGTGCTGAATCGAGCGGGCAAACGAATACGGGACATTGACCTCTTCGGCAGCGGTGCGAACAGAAAGCAAACGCTCCGGATCCTCGGCAAGCATCGCCAACATACGAAGGGCGTAATCAGTCTTCCTCGATATGTCCATTTTTCCCCTTTCAAGGAATACGAACAGCTCGAACGAGCTCCGGGGCCGAGCTTGTGTCGAGACGCTAAATGACCGCAGGACATCCAAATGGTAAATCGGATATCCACTGAACGCCGCGCTCGGAGCGAAATGCATCAGATGCGGCCTACAGTGCAATTTAGTATAGCCTAACCCCCTGTCTCGTTGAACAGGTGTTGCGCAACAAAGCTGTTGTTCAGACAAATATACTTATTAGATTTTACTTGCGTTCCCGAAGGCGCGGGGATTCTGGGCGAAGATGCGCCAGGGCGATCGTTCTATCGAAACAAAGTGCATCAAACGCAAAAAGCCACGTCCGAAGACGTGGCTTTAATTGCGTTGGCGGGAAGTACGGGGCTCGAACCCGCGACCTCCGACGTGACAGGCCGGCGCTCTAACCAAACTGAGCTAACTCCCCAGGCAGTCGTTCGCGTTTGTTTCCGCTCGCGTGCGCTGCGGGGATTAGTATACACAGAAGTCTGTCCGGTGCGCAACAACTTTTTTGAAAATATTTTTTGGGCCCTCCGGGAGGGTCTCCGGGGCCGGCTGGCGCGGGCTAAGTTTGCTGCTCTACAGTCCTGCGCAAGACGGAAAGCACATTAAGTGCTTTCCTTTGCGTGCGGAACTCACGACAAACTTAACCCGCGCCAGCCGGCCCCGGAGACCCTCCCTGCCGTCACATTGTTCAACCAGTTTTGCGGGCGTGCGCCGCTGTGCGGCTAGCCCGCGTGCTCCGCGGCGGGGTTGGTCTGATGGATCTTGTTGAACTTCGGCCTTTGGCTCAAAGAAAAACGGGAGACGCAATCTGCATCCCCCGTTTTTGTTGCGGTTACTCCAAGTCAATAAATTTGGTGCCCAGGATCTTGCCGTCTTTTACGAGCATTCTGGCCATGGTGGGGCCTCGGCTGCCTCTGGGGTAGCTGGCGCTGCCTGGGTTGAGTACCAAGCAGCGGCCTACTTGGGCTTCTTTGGTTACGTGGGTGTGACCGTTGATGGCTACGTCTACGGATCCCACAGGCAGGTCTTCACGGTAGTGGGCTACGGCGAATTTGAGGCCTTCGTAGGTGAAGAGGGCCAGACGGTCTACATCCGGGCCGTAGTCGCGGTAGTAGTCGTTGTTTCCTAGGACCGCTCGCACGGGGGCGATGGTGCATAGATGCTCGTAATCCATCTCTGAGGTGAGGTCTCCGGCGTGGATGATCAGATCTGCGCCCTTGAGCTCGTCCAGAAGCGCGGGCGAAAGATAGCCGTGGGTGTCCGAGATGATGTCGATGCGCTTGGCGCTTGCACTGTTCATGGGATCCCTTCCGCAAAAAACGATTCGGCAGATACATACAAAAAAGGCCCCACGGCTCCGCAGACGATGGGTCTACAGGGCTGCGGGGCCAGTGTGCTAGAGACTCAGGGCCTTCTTGAGCGGCACGACGCGGCGGCGCGAAACCGGCACGCGTTCGTCGACGCCCGTAATGCCCAGCTGGATGGCGCCCGAGGGCACCGTCTCGACGTCCGTAACGCACGCCAAGTTGACGATATAGCGGCGGTGAACACGGAAGAAGCCAAAATCGCAGAGCTTGGCCTCAAACTGCGCCAGCGAGGTCGTCGACAAAAAGCGATCATCGACGGTATAGATGCAGGAGTAATCGTCCTTGGCCATGATAAAGCGAATGTCGTCCACGGGAATGAGCACCTTGCGGCCGCCCTTTTCCACCGGGATACGCTCGATGGTCACCTTGCTGTCCGTAACCGGCTTGGCGCGTTGCATGACCTTCTCGATCGCGCGATCCAAGCGAGCTTCCTCGACCGGCTTCATCAGATAATCGACGGCATCCACGTCGAATGCCTCGACCGCATGGTCGCTATACGCAGTCACAAACACGATCGCCGGCGGATTTTTGAGCTTATGCAGCGCCTCGGCAAGTTGCAGGCCCGAGGCACCGGGCATCGAGATATCGAGAAACACGACATCCACGCGACTTTCCATAAGCATCTCGATGGCGGAGCGGACGCTCGACGCCTCCGTGATCGTGCCGATCTTGCCCGTTTGCTCGAGCAGGAAGCGAAGCTCCGAGCGAGCCGGCGCCTCATCATCCACAATCATCGCACGCAGCATAGGGATAAAACCTTTCGTCAACTAACTACGCCGGGCATCCGTCGCATGACGTTGAGCCCGTAGCCTTTTATTTTACTCTTGAATGTCAAAGATGCTCTCTGACAAATCAAGATGAAGGAGCACTTTGGTGCCCTTGCCCGGCGCCGATTCGACACGCGTATAGGAGTGCGGCCCATAAAAGCGATGGATGCGCTCCGAAATATTGTGCATGGCCACACCGGCGCCGCCACCCTGGGGAGAGCTGGCGTCGGGACGGGCAGAGCGCTCGTCAAACAGTCTGGCGGCGGTACCCTCATCCATGCCCACGCCATTATCGGCCACGGCAATCAAGATTGCATCCTCGCCGTCTTGGTGAACGGTCACGTCGATCCTCAGGGCGTCGTCATCGCCCATACCATGACGTACGGCGTTCTCGACAATCGGCTGGATCACGAACGCCGGCACCAGCGTATCTTCCACGTCCTCGGACACATCGAACGTCGCAAGCACGCGGTCCTCGCCAAAGCGGGCCTTCTCAAAGGTAAGGTAGCGCTTGGTCTGTGCGACCTCGCGCGAGACCGGAATAAGCGATCCCGAGTTGTCGAGCGTGGCACGATAGAACGATGAGAACTCACGAAGCAGTTCGCGGGCCCGCAACGGGTCGGTGCGCGTAAACGATGCAATGGTGTTCAGCGTGTTGAACAGGAAGTGCGGGTTAATCTGCGCCTGCAGCGCACGCACCTCAGCGCGCGCCGTGAGTTCCTTTTGCACCTCGAGCTCGTGGATGGCGAGCTGCGTGGACAAGATCTCGGCAAAGCCCGAGGCAAGCGCGTACTGGGTACGGTCGACGGCGCGCGGGGTCTTGTAGTAGAACTTGAGCGTGCCGACGGTACGATCGCCCACCTTGATGGGAGCGATAATGCCGGCGGGGACTTGGTTGTGCGAGCCGTCCGAACCCACGACATCCACCATACGGTTGAACGACTGCACGATGCCATGTTCGATAACGTAGCGCGTGGCAAGCGTGTGGATGGGAGTATCGGGCAGCAGTTTTTCCTCAAACTCGCCCGCGCAGGCAAGCACGTTGTCCTCGTCGGTGATGGCCACCGTCATGGCGCGCGTCTCGGGCAAAATGCGCCGGCACACCAAACGCGCCGACTCCTGCGTCAGACCGCCCTTAATGTCCTCGAGCATGGCCGAGGCCACCGAGAGCGTCTCCTCGGTGTACTGGGAGCGCACCGAATCGGGATTGAGCGTCAAAAAGATAAAGATGCACAGAAAGATGCACAGCAGCGCGCAGGCAATCACCGTGGCGATCGGCTCGATACCGGTCACCAAGGCAAAAATAAAGTACACCAGCACGCAAATGGCGCAGGCAACGGCAATGATGCGAAAGATTGATATTGAACTATCGCGCTGGGCGCGGCGGTCGATCATTCGGCCCCCTCCAGGATACTGATCAGTTGTGCGTCACGCCAAAGCCCGTCCATGATCTTGGGCCAAAAGCTCTGGAAACGCAGATAGCTTGCAGCGTTTTGGCGCGCATAGGCCTTTGCCTCGTCGATACCATGGCGCCAGATGCGCAGGTAGCCCTCATGCTCGCGGGTAAACACGCTGCGGACCATAGCGGTCTTGCGCACGCGGTCGTCGAGCTCGCGCGAAATCCACGGGCCCGGGTAGGGCATGAGCGATGCCGCCGTAACGGGGATGAGCTCCTTTTGATGCGCGGCGAACGTCAACTTGGCCCGTTCGTAGTACCAACGGTATACATCCTGCATAAAGCGCGGTGAGCGCTTTTCGGACTCCGGAGGCAGATGGCGCACGGTCCACTCGTTATCAAACCACACGTCGTAGCCAAACATACGCATGTTAAAGAGGTAATCCAAGTCCTCGCCGCGGGTGATAAACGGGTCAAAGGCCACACGCGTAAAGGCGCGGGCGTGCAGGGCCATCAGGCCGCCGCACACGTAGTTGGAGCGCGAGATGCGGGTGCCCGAGAGCGCCTTTTTCATCCAACGGTTGAACTCGATGCGCTTGGTCCACCAACGATGGCAGATGCCCGCCTTGTCCGTGGGAGCCAGCGGCGAGCCGTCGCGATCGTAGAAATAGCCGCTCTTGACCAAGATCGGCAGGCCCTGACGCGTCTGCTGACCCAGCGCGTAGGTCGCGCGCTTCATAAAGTCGGCATCGATGACAGTCTCATCGTCATCCAAAAAGATAACCGCGTCATGCCCCAGCACAGCGGCACAAGCTAGCCCCATGTTGCGGATGGCACCGTAGCCTCGCAGGCTCACGCACTCGCCCGAACCCTTGGGCGCGATCTGAGCAACCCGGTCTGCGATGCGCGAGGCCTGGGTGTTGGTGACAACGGTGACCTTGAGCGTGGGATGCGCGTCGACAATCTCGTGCACGCGCAGCGACACATCGGCTGTGGCAGAAACGGGACAGACCACCAAAAGGATGATGCGCGGGATGTCACGTACCTGCTCAAGCGAGGCCAGGCAGCGGTCGAGTTCGGGATTGTCGGCGTTGAGTCGCGTCGAATGGTCATAGGTGCCAGGGGCGTTTGCGCAAGCGTCATCGCCCGCCCAATACGTTGGAATCACGACCGTGGCGTTCATGCCTTACCCTCCCTGCAACACAAAAACGGGACGCCGCCAAACACAGGCGACGCCCCGCGACCTAGCTGATTCCATCATACCCACTTGGGCAAATCATTGCTCGCAAGTCGCAATGTTTATTGCGGATAACCCCAAAAGAGTACCGTGGACAGGCACAATAGCCGCTCGCTCCTATGCGGCATGCTCTGCCGCCCGAGTCATGCGGGACAGGCGGACCAGCAGCATAAAGCCAACGACCAGCAGCACACCAATGGAAAGGACGCCCAGCGACGGGTTGCCGGTCAGCGAGGTGACGACCGACACCAGGAAGGTGCCCATAACGCTTGCATAACGACCAAAGATGTCAAAGAAGCCGTAGTACTCGTTGGACTTTTCCTTGGGAATAATGCGGCCAAAGTAGCTACGGCTGAGCGCCTGCACGCCGCCCTGGAACAGGCCGACCAAAATGGCAAGCACCCAGAATTCAAAGGCGGTCTTGAGGAAGAACGCGGCAAAGAGCACGATGCCCATATAGGCGGCGACTGCCACCAAGATCATGTTGAGCGTGCCCACGCGGCCGGCGAGCTTGCCGTAAATGATGGCAGACGGAAAAGCAACAAACTGCGTGACGAGCAGCGCCAGGACCAGCTGCGTCGAATCGATGCCCAAGGCCGATCCGTAACTGGTGGCCATAGAAATGACCGTGTGCACACCGTCGATATAGAAGAAGAACGCGATCATGTAGACCAGCACGGTCTTGTTGTGGGCGATCTCGCGCATGGTGTGTCCGACCTCGGAGAACACACCGCCCACGATGTGGCCGATGGTGTCCTCGGGACCGCGCTCGCGACCGTACTTTTGCTTATAGGTGCGAATGAGCGGCAGGGTAAAGATGAGCCACCAGGCACCAGTGATGATAAACGACAGACGCGTTGCCAGCATGGTGGGGACGCCAAGAGCGGGGCCACCCATGATGAGCGCAAGGCAGATGACGAACGGCACGGTGGAACCGATGTAGCCCCAGGCATAGCCCGAGCTGGACACGGCGTCCATGCGCTCGTCGGTGGTAATGTCGGGCAGCATGGCGTCGTAGAACGTCATAGAAGAGTTAAGGCCGATGGTGCACAGCACGTACACGGTCAAAAATGCCATGGCGGACATTGGGATAGCCTGCGCCAGGCAAAGCACCAGGCCCGTGAGGAAGAAGCCCAAGAAGAACTTGATCTTGTTGCCGGCGTAGTCGGCAAGCGCGCCCAGAATGGGCATGAGCATGGCGATGACCAGCGAGGCGATCGTCTGCGCATTGCCCCAGGCGACCACCAGGTCGGCCGAGGAAGCGCCGGTATTGATGGCGTTAAAGTAAATGGGCACCACCGAGGTATTGAGCAGCACGAGGGCCGAATTGCCCACATCATACATAACCCAGTTACGCTCGAGCTTGGTGTATTTCATGGACAGGGACCCTTCGTATTCGCCCGATATGCAGTTAGTTCATCGTACCCCAATTGTCCAGAACCGCCGGTAAGGATTCGGCAAAGGGGCACGCATGAGCCCTATTCCTCGCGGTCGAACTCCTCATCGGCATTGAGCACGCGACCGCTGTAATTGACATGGTTGGTCACGGCTTCCATATCGCCGGTCTCGATAAAGCGGGCAACCGTGCACTCGTAATCGAGCAGCGCGCGGTCAAAGACCTCGGGGAAGCTCTCGGTCGAGACTTCATCGGTAAAGGGGTTCTTCCATGCCAAGTGGCCCAGGTTACCGGTGCGCTCGGGCAGCTCCGTCGTCACGCGATGGGCAAGGCCGTCGAGCAGCGAGTAGTCGTGCACCAAGCCCTCAACCAACGAGATCGCGCGCGTCTTTACGGAGCCAGCCGGCTCAATCGCGCGGTAAAGTCGCTGCATATTGGCAACGGCGGCACCGTACTCCCCCGCCGGAATGTCAATGCCGTACACGCGTCCGGCAACATAGCTCATCAGCACGCCGGCCACGCGATTGATGCGATCGGTGGTGACGATCTCGCCCGCCGGCGGGTAATCGTCGACCGTAGCGCCATCGCGTTTAAGCTGCAGCATCAGTACATCCAGGTCGCTCTCGATCACGGCATGGACCTGACTGCTCGAATCCTCAAGCTCTGAATCGGACTCCACGATGCCAAACTGTTGCTCATAGACAAAGGGATGGGCGTTGCGGTCGAGCACGTAATGAGACAGCAGGCCCAGCGCAAAGGCGCGACCCAAGCTGGCGTCGCGCGGCAGCAGATGCGACACGCCGTCGCGCAGGCACGCGAACTGGCGAGACATGCGCGACCGATGCACGACCTGCGCCAGCAGCGTGCAGTCGGAAACACGCGGTGTCAGAATGTGAAAGAAAAACGGGTCGGGGCCTTGGTTGCCCAAGATAAAGGCAATGCGCTCTTCATCGGACGTTATGACGCCCTGCGGAAGACGGTCGATGCTTTCCTCGCCAAACAGATGATGGGTGATAAGCGCGGGCATAATGATCCTTTCGATTTCATTCGATGCCACCCATTATGCCCACCGCGCGCCCATGCCAAACCTGCGATGGTAAACGACAGCACGCAAGCCTCTTACGCAAGCCCCAGGTGCGACTTGACCTCGGCGGCACGACGACGGGACACCGGTACCGTCGAGTTCACGCGGTCGAGCCTGAGCTCCATCAACCCCGTGGAGCCAATCTCAACATTGTGCACGTCTTCCAAATTGACCAGGTAGCTGCGATGAACGCGAATAAAGCCCTCGGAGTCCAAGCGACGCTCGAGCGAAGAGATCGACTCATTGATCAGGTACGTTCCCTCGGCGCAGATGGCGTTGCAAAAATCGGCGCGCGCCTCAAAGTAGCAAACGTCTGCGGCGGGAATGAACACCTTTTTGCCCCCGCGGTCCACCGTCAGACGCAAAGGCTGGCGCGGAGCGTGGATAACACGACGGACGCCCAAGGCCGCCTCGATCTTGTCGAGTGCCTTTGACAGGCGTGCGTCCTCAACCGGCTTGACGACATAATCGACGGCATCGAGGTTATAGGCATCGGCCGCATACTCGGCAAATGCCGTCACAAACACCACGACCGGCGGCGTCTTTAGGTTCTGCAGCGTCTCGGCAAGCTCAATTCCCGAGCGACCGGGCATGGTAATGTCTAAAAACAACACGTCGGGCTTGTTCGACAGAATCGACTCCACGGCTTCGGTGACATTGCCCGCCTCGGCAATATGACCCACACGCGTATCCTTTTCCAATAGATAGCGTAGCTCAGCCCTAATTGGGGGCTCGTCATCAACCACCAAGATGTTCCAGCCTTCGGACATATGTGCTTCCCCTCTTTTTCTCTCAATCCAACCGCGTGCTACGCCGTCAACGGCGCGGGCTCATGCGGCTCGCCGTTCAGCTCGACGATGACCTGCGTTCCCACGCCCTCCTGGGACTTCACGCGCATGCCGGAATCTTCTCCGTAAAAGAAATGGATGCGCTGAAGCACGTTGAAGAGCGCCAGGCCGCAACCTCGCTTGACGGAGCCGTCGGCGGTAATGCTCTCGGGCTCCTCTCGGCGATGTTGCTCAAACAGATGCGCGCAGACCTCTTCGCTCATACCGATGCCGTCGTCCTCGACGATGATCTCCAAACCGTCATCGGTCTCGAAAGCCCTAACATGAATAGAAAGCGGCTCGGTCTCGCGCTGCGCATGCTTGATGCAGTTTTCGAACAGCGGCTGCAAGATAAACGGCGGCACCAGGCTGTCGCGCACCTCAAAGTCGATATCGACCGAGACGCGCAGACGGCCGTCGCCATAACGAGCCTGCATAAGATTGATATAGCGAGTGCCCTGTTCCACCTCGTGCTCGAGCGTTGTGAGGGTATCGGAATCAGAAAGCGTCTGACGGTAGTAATTGGAAAAGTCGATGAGCAGCGACCTGGCCTTGTCCGGCTCGGTACGTACGAGCGACACAATGGTGCTGATGGTGTTAAACAGAAAATGAGGATCGACCTGCGATTGCAAGGCGCGCAGCTCCACGCGGGCCGTAAGCTCGTCCTGACGCTCGAGCTCAAAGCTCGCAAGCTGCGTGGAAATGAGGTCGGCAAAGCCCGAGGCAAGCGCCGTCTGGCGCATATCGATGCTGCTCAGACGGGGATAATACAGCTCGAGCGTGCCCACGCAATGCCCGCGCACGGTAAGCGGTGCGACAATACCGGCGCGCAGGCGCGGAAAGTAGCCACCCGTCTCGGTCGAGGCATCGCGCGAGAACACGCTTTGCTCACCGCTGTTGATCACATTGAGCGTGGTCCGCAGCACCACCGGGGTGCCCGCGGGGCATTTTGCCGAGTCCTCGCCCCAGCTTGCCAACACCTGCTTGCCGTCGGTAAAGCAGATGGCAGAGGCGATGGTTTCGGACAGGATGATCTTAGAGGCGCCCAGGGCAGCTTCGGGCGTAAGGCCGCGCGACGTGTAGGCGAATATTTTCGACGCGATGGCGAGCGTACGGTCGGTAGCGCTCGATGTGAGGTCGTCGGGAACGACAAAGACGTACGAGAAGAAGAAGCACAGCATGACCAAGCCGGCAATGACGACAACGGCCGGAACGGGATTGGGATTATCGGTTAGATCCCAGATGAGCAGCAGGATAAGCAGCGGAACGACAATACCGAGCAAGATGGCTTGAACCACATGCTGAGCGGTACGAAAGACCTTGGTAGAGTTGTAGCTCTTGCCCAGAATCAGCCTATTGAGATCCACCGTCATCTCCTTCTTACTGACGCACCCCATAGCAATAAAGAGGGCCGCAAGCGACCCTCTTTATTGCATTATGCAATCAAATACTGTGTTTTACATCAAGCCATCGATGAACGGTAGCTTAGGCGCCGTACTTGTTTGCCTCGCCGAAGGTGCCAGCCTCGACAATCCAGCCGTCCTTCATGATGACGTCCATGTTGTCGGTGTTGAGCACGTGGATGTCGGCGGCGACGTCACCGTTGACAACCAGCAGGTCGGCGCACTTGCCGGCCTCGATGGAACCGGTCTCGTCCTCGATGTGGCACATCTTGGCACCGTTGAGGGTGGCGCAGGTGATGGTCTCGACCGGAGTGAAGCCGATCTTGTCGACGAACTCGTACATCTCCTCGATGGAGCAGGTGCCGTACGGGGTGACGAAGGAGAAGGAGTCGGAGCCGATCGTCATGACGACGCCGCGCTTCTTGGCCTCGCGCAGGCAGTCGTAGTTGCGCTGCAGCTCCTTCTCGACCAGGGTGCCCTCGTACTTGTCGTGCAGCTCGGGGACGTAGACGGGCGGATAGGTGGCGTACCAGGTGGGCAGGAAGGCGATCGTCGGGGTGAAGAAGGTGCCCTGCTCGGCCATGAGGTCCATGGTGCGCTCATCGATATCGAAGCCGTGAATCAGCTGCTCGCAGCCAAAGCGAACGGAGTCGTAGGCGGCGGCGTGGTTGTTGTAGCAGTGACTCCACACGGGGATGCCGACCATCTTTGCCTCTTCGACCACGGCCTGGATCTCCTCGGAGCAATAGTGCTGGTCGCGACCGGAATCCCAGCGCCAGATGCCGCCACCGGTAGCCCAGATCTTGATGGCATCGGGGTTCTCGCGCAGGCGACGACGGACGGCCTTACGCAGATCCCAAGGACCGTCGACCTGGTCGCCCCAGGGGTGCGATTCCTTGTTGAGCTGCTGGCTGCAGTGGTGGGAGTCACCGTGGCCGGCAACGCGGCAGAAGCCGAGGCCAGTGGCCAGAACGCGCGGGCCCTTGAAGACGCCCTTGTCGATGCAGTCGCGGATCTGGATACCAAAGCGGCCGATCTCGCAGACGGTGGTGAGACCGTGGGTGAGGCAGTCGTAGGCCTGCTTGACGGCGACGGCCTGCTTCTCGAGGAGCGGCTGCATGACCCAGTCGGTGTCATCGTCGGTCAGGTTGCCCGAGAAATGCAGGTGGGTGTCGATCAGGCCGGGAAGGACGGTCTTGCCGGCGGCGTCGATAACCTCAACGCCCTCGGGAAGGTCCTGCATAGTGCCGGCGTACTCGATCTTGCCATTGTCGTCGACGAGAACGAGGGAGTTCTCGACCGGCTCGGCACCGGTACCGTCGATGAGCTTGCCGCCAACGATTGCATACTTAGTGGACATGGTTCCTCCTTATGGATCCATATAGTGGGCGAGGCCGCGTTGGGTTAAGGCCTCACAAAACTACCCAAGTGGCGCCGGGTTCGGTGCGCGGAAGAGAGGGCTCCGCGCACCCGATCCGCCCCGGCTCGGCGTTATTTTTTGCGGGAATTGGTGAAGGCCATGAGGGCCAGACCAACAGCCAGCCAGCCGATCACGATGCTCCACTCCACCATGTTGAGGGAGGCGGGAGAGAACGGGATCACGAGCAGGCCAATGATGGTGCCGCAGGCAACGATAGCGAGGCTGATGCCAAACTTGCCGCCGGGCACCTCGTAGGGACGAGGCAGGTCGGGCTCGGTGAAGCGCATGCGCAGGCAAGCGAGGGCGACCATGCCGCAGGAGAAGATGAAGGCGAGAGCCGACACGTTGGTCAGAGGGATGAGCATGTTCTTGCCCAGGAACGGACCGACGACGGTGATGACGCCCAGAACGACGCAGGCGAGCTTGGGAGCGCCGGACTTGGGATCGACCTCGGCGAACTTCTCGGGCAGCTGGCCCTTTCGGCCCATGGCGAGCATGATGCGGCTCGTGGCACCGTAGAAGGAGTTCATCGGGCCCATGGGTCCAAGCGTGGCGATGACGAGCATGGCCAGGTACAGGAGCATGTTGATGCCCTTGAGGCAGGCAAGCGCGGGAACCGGGCTCTTAACAAACTCATGCCAGTCGAGGATGGTGCCGAACGAGTAGATGCAGACCATGTAGAAGCCGCCGGCGGCCAGCAGGGCCAGGGAGATGATCTTACCGAACTTGTTCCAGTTGAGGCCCTCGGCTGCTTCCTCAGCCTGCTGAGGAATGGTGTCGAAGCCGGCGTAGAAGAACGGGGTCAGAACCAGGACCGAAACGATACCGGCGAACAGGCTGGTGCCCTCGGTAGCAGGCTTGCCGCCGCCAGCACCGGTGACCTGGGAGAACACGGGCATGGCGTTGTCAGGCGAGCCGGTGAACAGCGAGACGCCCATGGCGAGCAGCATGCCGCAGAGCAGGGCCTTGGTCAGGAAGGCCTGCAGCTTGGCGGCCGAGCTGGCACCGCGGAAGTTGAGGAAGATGACGTAGGTTGCAAAGCCGAGCGCGATCAGCGTCGGGAACAGGTAAACGTCGGCGCCCAGGATGGTGTAGAGCTTGACGGCGCGCAGCCACTCAAGGCCGGGCAGGCTGCCGAACATCTCGGACACGAGGGTCGAGATGGCGATGGCCTCCCACGGGCACAGGATGCCGTTGCCCAGGGCCAGGAGCCAGCCGGTGATGTAGCTCATCGTACGGCCAAAGCTACGATCGACATACTCGACGATGCCGCCCGAGATGGGGATAGCAGCCGTGAGCTCACCGAAAACAGCTCCGACGGGCACGAGAAAGATTGCACCCAAGAGGAATGCGATCATAGCGGGAACGGGACCGCCGCCCACGACCATCCAGTCGCCGACCTGCAGAACCCAACCGGTACCGATGATGGCACCGAAACCGATGGTGAAGAAGTTCCAGAGCGAGAGCGTTTTCTTCATGCCACCGTTACCTTCGACTGCAACTTCTGCGTTCTTGTCCGCCATTGTTCCCCTCCTTTCCTTATTGACGCCTCTTTGGCGTCACCCCTTGCGCGGTCTGTTTTGCCGCGCGCTTTTATTTCGTGGCTTTACAATACGGCCTTGGCACAGCAGCGCCGCTTGTGGCTCGACCGAAGGCAGAACTGCAAAACGAGCGGCGCCGTTTTTGGGACGAACGGCACGGTTTGCCGCTCATTGTTGTCGCCCGTCCGACGGGCGTACGCTCATCGGACGCATAGAGAGATGTTTTTGAGGCCGTGTGTTTTGCGCCTTTCGTACCGTTTACCGAGCTTTTGACGCGCGGACCCATTTGTTGCACATCTTTTTTGTAGGATAGACAGGTTATACATGAGACAAGGCGGTACGAATGGCATACGGATACAACGACGGTGATCAACGGCGACAAAGCGTTCGCCTTGCTGGCCGCACCACGCCGACGCCCAGAAGTGCCACGAGCAGCAATCCGCAACGCCCTCAAGAGCAACCCAGGCCTTCGTCTCGGCAGCAGACAAACAGAACACGGCAGAGTGGCCGTCCGAGCACGGGCACAAGCGCACAGCAAGATAGCCGCTTGGGCGCGCGCACTCGACAGCGCCAAGCCGAGGTTCCGCAACTGCGCCGCAACGGCGCACGTCAGCCCGGTAGCCATATCAACCGCTTCTTTTCGCATCCCCAAGGCGGACGCGACGGCAAGCCCTACCGCTCGACATCGTACGTGAATGCCCCTGCCCTGCCGGCTCGTCGGCTTTGCCTCGCACTGTGCTCTATCCTCATCTGTCTGGTCTTTGTGCTTATGAGCTCCTGTATGTCCCACGGCTCGGCCGGTCTCGAGCCCACCGCCGAGGACAAGCTGCTCAAGGCCCCCGTCGCGCCCGGTTATTCTTTCGCCTTTTCGACCCCGCGCTCGCAATGGCAAGCCGGCACGATGCCCCATATCTATCAGATCGACCCTGCATGGTCGGAGCTGCCTTACGCCGGCGGTACCATCCGCCAAAATGCTTGCGGGCCTACGTGCCTCACCATGGTCTATATCTTTAAGACGGGACGCACCGATATGACTCCCGTCGATATGTGCGCGCTTTCCGAGGCAGGCAATTACGCCCCCACCGGTGCAACCGAATGGTCGTTTATGACGAGCGGTGCGTGGCAGTTGGGACTTAACGCAACGGAGCTCCATATCGATCGCAGCTCTATCACCCAGGCGCTGCGCTCGGGTGCGCCCATTATCGCATCGGTTCGTCCCGGCACCTTTACCAGTGTTGGACACTATATCGTGCTCTGGGGCATCGACGATGCCGATCAAGTGGGAGTCTACGACCCCAACTCGGCCAGCCGCAGCGCCCGTCGCTGGGGTGTCGTAGAAGTCCTCAACGAAATCGAAGCCATGTGGGCCTACTACTAGTCATTGGGCACTCATTGCACTCATTGGGGACAGACTTAAATGAGTAGCCCCAGGCTGCCAGGAACTGCCGACACGGAAAGCGCATCCCATTTTGGAGCTCAATAGCGGGATGCACTTTCCGTTAGCGGCCCGTTTGGGAAACTACGTTCCACTTTCCGGCAACATTCCGGGATGCATTTTCCGGTTGAGGCCCTCAAGGGAAACTATGTCCCATGTTGGACGCTCATTCTGGGATGCGCTTTCCGCAGTTGATTGATGCGGGCTTTAAGGACTGTTCCAAGCTGCCAGCAGAGACGATATGAGCAGGACATAAAACATTGAGAGCCCCTGCTGC
>NZ_QSAS01000014.1:0-45363 GCF_003465485.1 Collinsella sp. AF11-11
CGATGTCCAAGAAATGGGAGGCAGTTCACTGTCCCCTTTGTGGTGGTCGTTTCGGTCGCAGAGCAAAAAGGCGGGCCATCTCGCAAAAGAGATGACCCGCCTCTCCAATCAGTCCCACGACAACCGTGGCCGCCGCGGGCCTCAAGCATGTCCCGGACTAGGAGAACATACCGGTGAGGTAATCATTCAGCCGCTTATCCTTGGGCCGTTGGAAAATCTCGTCGGTCTCGTCGTACTCGACCATATCGCCCATGTAGAAGAACGCCGTGCGGTTGGACACGCGCGACGCCTGCTCCATGTTGTGCGTCACGATGACGATGGCACGGTCGGCAACGATCGACGACATCAGGTCCTCGATCGCCAACGTCGAGATGGGGTCGAGCGCCGAGCAGGGCTCGTCGAACAGGATCACGTCGGGGTTGAGCGCCAGCGTGCGCGCAATGCACAGACGCTGCTGCTGACCGCCCGAAAGCGCGTAGGCGCTCTTGTCGAGCTTGTCTTTGACCTCGTCCCACAGCGCGGCACCGCGCAGACTTTCCTCGACCATGCGGTCGAGCTCGTCACGGTCGGTGATGCCGTGGCGCTTGGGCGCAAAGGTGATGTTGTCGCGAATGGACTTGCGGAACGGATTGGGCTGCTGAAACACCATGCCAATAGACCGACGCAGCTCGTAGGTGTTCTCGGTCTTGGTGTTCACGTTGCGCCCGCGGTAGTTGATCTCACCCTCCACGCGGCAACCGCGAATCTCGCGATTCATTAGGTTGAGGCTACGCAAAAAGGTCGACTTGCCACAGCCCGAAGGCCCGATGAGCGCCGTGATCTCACCCTTGTGGAAGTCGAGCGACGTATTGTGCAGCGCATGGTGGTCGCCATAGTACACATTGACGTCCTTGGTGGAGACCACGACCTCGTCGCTCACGGCCTTGCCGCTCACGCGAACACGTTTCTCGCTCTCCCCCACGCTCGACAAAAAGTCCTGGGTGTCGGACGATGCCGCCTCGGTTGCGGGCGTCGCATTCATCTCGCTCATTCGGCCGTCATCCTCCTTGCCAGTTGCTTGCCTACGATACGGGCGACTACGTTAAACAGCAGCACGCAAATCATCAGCAGTGCCGCGGTGCCCCAGACGATCTGCTGGGCCTCGGGGCTGCCCTCGCCATAGATCTTGTAGATGTGCACGGCCAGCGACTCGCCGGGACGGAACACGTTCCAGGCGCAGGTGGGGCTCGACAGGTTAAAGCTCAAGAAGTTCAGGCGAACCGGCGAGCTCATGCCCGAGGTAAAGAGCAGCGCCGCGGCCTCGCCAAACACGCGGCCGGCCGAAAGCACGATGCCGGTCACGATGGCGGGCATGGCCTCGGGAATCAGGATGTGCAGTGTGGCCTCCCAGCGAGTGAGGCCCATGGCCAGGCACGCATCGCGCTGGGCCTGCGGCACGTCCTCGAGCGCCTGCTGAATCACGCGCACCAGGATGGGGATGTTGAACATGGTGAGCGCAACGGCGCCGGAGATGATGGAGTACTTCCAGCCCAGCTGCACCGAGAACACCAGAAAGCCGAACATGCCTACGACAATGGAGGGCAGCGAGGACAGCGTCTCGATGGCGGTGGAGGCGATGTCGCGGATGGGGCCGTCCGGCGCGTACTCGACCAGGAAGACCGCGCCGCCCAGGCTGATGGGCACCGAGATACCTAAGGTGATCAGCAGTAGGTAGAACGAGTCGAACAGCTGGTAGAGCACGCCGCCCTGCGTTCCGTTGGCGCGTGCGGGCTGCGTGAGAAATCCCGGCTGGAACAGCGTCGAGATGCCCTCGAACAGAATATAGGCCACCATGGAGACGACGATGAGCATGACGATGGCGACGATTGCCGTCAGCACGCCCGTGGCGATGCGGTCCTGCTTTTGGACACGCCCGAGTCTCGCCTCGTCGATAAGGATGCGCGTGCTAGCCACGAGCCTTCGCCCCCTTGCGGCCGATGAGATGGATGATCAGGATAAAGATGAGACTCATGCCCATCAGCAGCAGGCCGAGCGCCCACAAGACGTCGTCCTGGGCCGAACCCTCGGCATAGACCGCCATGGACGCGGTAAGCGTGGTGGTGATGGTGGACGCAGGCGACAGCAGCGACGTCGGCATGGCTTCGATGCCGCCGATAACCATGCGCACGGCGAGCGTTTCGCCAAAGGCGCGGGTCATGCCAAGGATGACTGCGGTCATGAGCGACGGCATGGCGCTCTTGAGCACCACGTGCCAGATGGTCTGCCAGCGGGTGTAGCCCAGCGCGAGCGAGCCCTGACGGTAGCTGTCGGGCACGGCGCGCAGACCATCGACCGAAAGCGTAGTCATCGTCGGCAGAATCATGACGGCCAGCACGATGGCGCCGGGCAAGATGCCCAGGCCCGTGCTCACGTGGAAAACGCTCTTCATAAGGCCGACGACCACGTGAAAGCCGATCAGGCCAAAGACGACCGAGGGGATGCCGGTCAAAAGCTCAATAAGCGGCTGAAAAACCTTGGAGCCAAACTTAGGCTGAATCTCGACCGCAAAGATGGCAGAGCCGATGGCGATGGGCAGTGCGATGAGCGTGGAGAGCGCCATGACCGCAAACGAGGTGACGATCAAGGGCAGGGCGCCGGTGTAGGGCAGGCCGTTTTCGGCCGTGTTGGCCAGGTCCCACTTGGTACCGGTAAAAAACTCGACGATCGAGACGCCGTCCTTGAAAAAAGCCGAGAGGCCCTTTTGGGCGACCATAAAGATGAGCGCGGCAACGACAAGCGTCACGAGCGCTACGCACGCACCCGTGACGCCCAGGCCCACGTTCTCAAGCTCGCGCTTTGGCAGCTGTTTTGCCATTGCAAACCTTTCCGGGGGCGATTACTTATTTAGCGGAGACCTTGCCACCGGCGTCCTTGACGACCTTCATGGCAGAGACGGGAATAAAGCCCTGCTCCTCGACGAGCTTGCCCTGGACGTCGTCGGAAAGCATGAACTCCAGGAAGGCCTTGGTGGCTTCGTCGGCGTCCTTAGCACAGTACATGTGCTCGGTCGCCCAGATCTTGAAGGAGTCGTCGGTGACGTTTGTGCTCTTGGGCTCGACGCCCTCGACCATGATGGCGTTGAACTTGGAGTCATCGAAGTGCGAGAAGTCGAGGTAGGAGATGGCGTTGTCGGTGCTGCCCATCTGAGTCTGGACATCGCCGGACTTGTCGAGCTCGGCGTCGCCCTTAAAGTCGACGGCCTCGTCGCCAAAGACGGCGGCCTCGAAGGTGGCGCGGGTGCCGGAGCCGGCCTTGCGGTTGAGAACGACGATCTTGGCGTCGTCGCCGCCGAGCTCCTTCCAGTTGGTGATCTGGCCGGAGAAGATACCCTTGAGCTGCTCGAGGGACAGGTCGTCGACCTTGACGTTCTTGGAGACGACGGGGCCCATGCCCACGACGGCGACCTCGTGGTCGACGAGGTTCTTGACCTGGTCGGCCTCGAGCTTGGTCTCGGCGAAGACGTCGGAGTTACCGATGGTGACGGTGCCGGCGGCGACAGCGGTCAGGCCCTTGCCCGAACCGTTACCCGAGCCAGAGACGGAGACGTCCGGGTTGGCATCCATGAACTTCTCGGCAGCAGCCTCGACGAGAGCCTGGAACGAGGAAGCGCCGTCGTAGGTCACCTCGCCCGAGACGGACTCGGCAGCAGCGGCGCTGCCCTCAGCAGCGGTGTTGGCGGCGTTGGAGCCGCCGCAACCAACGAGACCGAGACCGACGATGCTGGCAAGACCACCAGCGAGGCCGAGGAACTGACGACGAGAATAAGCCTGATCGAGCATGATCTTCCTTTCATACATGCGAATCGCGGGCACCCTGCCCGCTTTGCTGTTTGGAAAGATACGGTCTCGATCGGGCGACGACCGCCTTATCTGCGGTTTCTTACGGACATTTGATAGACCCTTACCGCAAGCTCTGCCCAGCCTTTACAAACGGATAACAAACCCGCCACCAAGCATGACCAGCCTTTTACAAGCTAGTCATTGGGGACGTTCTTGTTTGACTAGTCGTTTAAGAACGTTCCCAATGACTACCCAACGAGAGTGGAAATCTCCCATTTCGAGCCTGTACACAGACCAAAAACGGGAGATTATCCACTCTCATTCCGCGAGATGCTAAGTTGTAAAACCGCGTAACCTAAAGCTCGAGTTCGTTCAAACGTAAGATCGCAACGATATAGATCTTGAGCGCTTGCTTGAGCTGTTCCTCGTTGGCGCACTCATTGGGGCCGTGCATCTGGCCGCCCCATGCGGGCAGCTCCAGGCCGGTCTCCTCGGGGCCAAACGAGACGGCGCGGGCAAAGTTGCGTGCGTACGTGCCGCCGCCCATGGCAAAGGGCTCAGCATGCTTGCCCGTAAACTCGTTATAGGTGTCGATAAGCGCCTTCACGGCCGGATCGTCGGCAGAGACCGAGAACGGCACCTTCGCGCGGCCCAAACGGCACGTCACGCCAAAGCGGCCCACGAGCGGCTCGAGCTGCTCGCAAATGGTGTCGGCACTCGTGCTGTCGGGGAAACGCACGTCAATGACCTGCTCGATATGGCCATCCGCCACACGGATGACGCCAGGGTTGCAGGTGAGCGGGCCAAACGCGGGGCTCGTCGCGTCGATACCCAGGCCGCGGCCATAGGCGTCCGCATGCACAAAGGCCAGAAATTTGACAAACTCGTGCTCGGCAGGCGTCAGCAAGCGCTCGTCACGGGCACCAAACGCGTCCTCGGCCTCGCGCAGATACGCCACGATCAGGCCGACGGCATTGATCGTTCCCTCGGGCATCGAGGCATGGCCGCCAATACCGTGGGCGAAAACCTGCGCATGGCCACCCTCGAGCGCCGTGATCTCCAGGCGGTCGGCGTTCTCGACGGGCGCCGGCAGCTCATCGGCGGCAATCGCGAGCTCGCAGATGGACTGCGACGGAATGGCATTGCTCGCCTCGGCGCCGCTCCACGACACGATGCGCCCGCCGTCAATCTTGGGGCTCACGAACGTCGCCCCAAACTGGCCCTTCTCGGCATTGCAGACCGGAAACTCGGCATCGGGCGTAAACAGAAAGTCGGGGTCTGCGTGGTTCTCCAGATAATGGTGAACGTCGGACATGCCCACTTCCTCATCGCAGCCCAGCAGTGCGCGGAAGGTGTAGCGCGGAACAATGCCGTGCTTGAGCAGGTAAGCGCCGGCGTAGAGTGACAGCACCGCCGGGCCCTTGTCGTCAATCACGCCGCGACCGAGCAGCCAGCCCTCGCGGCGCTCCATGGCGAACGGGTCGGTGTTCCAGCCAGGGCCGGCGGGAACCACGTCCACGTGGCAGATAGTCGCGAGCTGCTTGTCGCCGCGGCCCGGGATATCGGCGATTCCCACATAGCCCTCGTCGTCGCTCGTCTGATAGCCGAGCTTCTGCGCAATGCCGAGCGCGCAATCGAGCGCATCACGGACCGGGCGGCCAAACGGCGCGCCGGGCTCCGCATCGGCAGAAACTGCCACGGACGGATAACTCACCAGCTGCTCGATATCGGCGACGACATCATCCCAGACCTCGTCGACATACTCGGCGACGCTCTGCTCCACCTGATTCATGGACGACCTCCTTAGCAATGAGCGACGGGCACGCCCGTCCCTCACATTACGTCATTAGATAGCGAAAAGTTTAGCAAGCTCTGCCACCGAGTGCACCACCGCATCGGCACCCGCTGCCTCGTGCTCGCCCGGCGCCGCCGCGCCCGAATAGATGCCGATGCACGGCACGCGCATCGCGTGCGCGCCCTCCACGTCGTTAAAGCGGTCGCCGATCATCACGGCCTCGTCGGCAGTCGCGCCAAGCGCCGCCAGGGCGTCGCGGACCGAATCGGCCTTAGTCTCGCGTCCCTGCGGCGGATTCATGCCAACCACCGCCTCAAACTGAGAAAGCCCCAGCTCATGCACCATGTCGATACACTTTGCCTCCATGCGAGACGTCGCCACGGCCATGCGATGACCCTGCGCCGCCAAGCCATCGAGCAGCTCGGGGATTCCGTCGAACACGGGATACTCCTCCGGACCCAGCTCGTCAAAAAAGGCACGGTACTCGTCGGCCACCACGAGCGACTCCTCGCGCGTAAAGCCGTAAAAGTCGTGGAAGCTCTTCCACAGCGGAGGCCCGATCATGCGACGCAGGTCACCCATCTGCGCCTCCGAAAACCCGCGCGCGGCCAACGTTTTGCGTGTCGAGGTCATCACCGCCCGACCCGTATCGGCCACCGTGCCATCGAAATCAAACAGCACGACCGGCCGCTCGCAAAGTTGCAATGCCGCCATCGGCACCCCTCTTCCCCAGTTGATGATTTCCACACCACCGCTTCAAACTGTTGACTATTCAACAATTAAACCTAGCAATGTAGAGCAACTCCACTATACTTGTCGCACTTTGCTCTCAGAAGGCGGCGCATGAGCGCCCCAACGAAAGGTGCAACTATGTCTTTTGCCATCATAACCGACTCCACGTCGGACATCTCTCCCGCCCGCGCCCAAGAGCTCGGTATTTACGTGATTCCGCTGCATGTGATTATCGAAGGCGAGGACCTACTCGACCAGGTGCAGATTACCGCTCAGGAGTACGTCGAGCGCATGGCTGGCTCCGAGCAGCTGCCGCACACGTCGCAGCCGAGCGCCGGCGAGTTCAAGGCACTCTTTGACCGTGTGCTCGCCGACGGCCACGATAGCGCGATCTTTATCTCGCTGTGCAGCGAGTGGTCCGCCTGCTATGCCAACGCTTGCCAGGTGGCCGACACCCACGAGCTCGACGTGCGCTGCATCGACTCGCGCACCGGCTCGGGTGCCGAGGGCCTGCTCGTGGAGTATGCGCTCGCCATGCGCGAGGACGGCCGCAGCTTGGACGAGACCGAGGCGCAGATCCGAGCGACCCTGCCCGATGCCCACCTGCTGCTAATTCCCCGCACGCTCGAGAACCTCGTTAAGAACGGCCGCGCGCCCAAGCTCGCCGGCCAGCTGACGCAGATGCTCAACATTCGCCTGGCCGTTTCGCCGGAGTGGAAATCGGGCGAGATCAAGGCCGTCAAAAAGGGCCGCGGCGCCAAGCGCATCGTCGCCAACACCATGGCCGATTGCCTCGCATTTTTGACCGAGCATCCAGGCTCCAGCGTGCGCGTGCTCACAACCGGCGCCGCCGAGGAGCAGGAACTTGTTAACCAGGCGCTCGCAGGCCGGGACTACGTAGACGCCGGCACCGGCCCCATCGGCTGCACCATCGCCACCCACGTAGGCGTGGACGCCATAGCCATCAGCTATTGCCCCCGCTACCAACCCATCCACTAGGGGCACCTTTACCACTTGCGGTGGAATAGGGACTGTTTTTGGCTTATCAGCCGCCAATCAATCCCTATTCCACCGCAACTTGGAAGCAGTTCATTTGGGACGGGGCTAAAAAGACTGGCACGTAACGTTACGCACCGGTCTTTTTAACCCCGTCCCATTTTAGCTACTCTACATCAGCCCGCTCAGGGCAATGTCAACGGCCTCGTTGAGGTCGTCGGTAATGTGTACCAGATCCGGATCGAGCGGGCTAATCATACCGGTGCTCATCACCGGGCCGTTGAGCCAGTCGAATAGGCCCTGCCAGTACTCGGTGCCCACCAGCACGAGCGGCATGCGCTTGACCTTGTGCGTCTGCACCAGCGTGAGAACCTCGAACATCTCGTCGAGCGTGCCAAACCCGCCGGGAAACACAATAGCGCCGGAGCTGTATTTGACGAACATAGTCTTGCGCACAAAGAAGTAACGGAAGTCCATGCCGAGGTTCACATATTTGTTGAGCCCGTGCTCGTGCGGAAGCTCGATACCCAAGCCGACCGACTTGCCGTTGGCGCTCGCCGCTCCCCTGTTGGCCGCCTCCATGACGCCGGGACCACCGCCGGTGATAACCGCCACGCCGCGCTGGGCGATCTTGCGGCCAACGGCGCGTGCCGCCTTGTAGAGCGGATCGGTCTTGGGCGTGCGGGCACTGCCGAAGATGGTCACTGCAGGACCAAGCTCGGCAAGTGCGCCAAAACCATCAACGAACTCTGCCTGAATGCGCAGCACGCGCCAGGGGTCGGTGTGCAACCAGTCGGTCGAGTCCTCGGGCGCCAGCAGGTTGGCGTAGGTGTTGTCCTTGGGAATCATGGGGCCGCGCATGACCACGGGGCCGCGGCGGTACGTCTCGTCGTAGGCAGGCTCGCCCTCGACGTTCTCATTCTTAATCATGGGTACTCCTATCGAGAAAAAGAAAAGCGGGCGGGGTCGACGCCATGCGTCAAACACCCGCCCGAACATCAACTATTCGGTATGGTACCCACGATGCATCAAGCACTTGCAAGCTATCGGTCAGCGGTCGCGCAACCGGTGTCAGCGAATGTGACGACCGGCTGGCGCTCGACCATTGCCGTGCCCACGCTCTGCAAGCGTGTCTGTCGCTCTTAGTAGTCCACCGCCGCAGGGCTGTTCATCCAGTCGCTCACGAACGCGCCGTAGCGGCCCTCGATAATGGCCTGGCGGGCCCGCTGCATAAGGTTGAGCAGGTAGTAGATGTTGTGCATCGAAAGCAGAATGCCGCCGAGCATCTCCTTCTGCGTGACCATGTGACGGATGAGCGCACGGCTGTAACCGCCCGTGCACACCGGGCAGGTGCAGGTGGGATCGATGGGACCGTCGTCGTGCGCAAAGCGAGCGTTGCGGAAGTTGAGGCGACCCTCGCTGGAGAATGCCGTGCCCATACGGCCGGTGCGCGTCGGCAGCACGCAGTCAAACATGTCGATGCCCACGCCAACGCCGCGCACGAGCGTGGTCGGGTTGCCGACACCCATCAGGTAGCGCGGCTTATGCTTGGGCATGTACTCGCTCACGAGCGGCGCCAGGGTCTCGAACATGGTCTCGTGATCCTCGCCCACCGAATAGCCACCGATACCATAGCCCGGGAAGTCGCCGCACTCCTCCAGATGGCGCAGCGAGCGCAGGCGCAGATCCAGGTGCATGCCGCCCTGAACGATACCAAAGAGTGCCTGGTCGTCGCGGGTATGCGCCTTATAGCAGCGCTCGGCCCACATGCTCGACAGCTCGACGGCACGCTCAACGTAAGCGCGCGTGGCGGGATAGCCCGGGCACTGGTCCAGCTGCATGCAGATGTCGGAGCCGAGCTTCATGGCGATTTCCATGTTGTCCTCGGGCGTCCAAAACACGTGGCGGCCGTCGTAATCGTTGACGATAAAGCGCACGCCCTCGTCGGTGAGCTTGACGGCATCGTTGTGGCTGAAGACCTGGAAACCGCCCGAGTCGGTGAGGATGGGGCCGTGCCAGTTCATGAACTTGTGCAGGCCGCCCAGCTCGGCGATGGTGTCCTCGCCGGGACGCATGGACAGATGATAGGTATTGGCGAGCACGATCTGGGCGCCGAGCTTCTTGACAGTCTCGGTAGGAATGCCCTTGACGTTTGCCTTGGTGCCCACGGGCATAAAAATCGGCGTCTCGATGTCGCCGTGCGGGGTGTGCAGTACGCCGGCACGCGCGTGCGTCGTCGGGTCCTCGGCGATCAGGTCGAATTTAAAAAGGTTCTGGTCCATAAACTGGAACTCCTTGGTTGCGGTTCATACGCAAACCATTATACGGGCAACCCGCAAGAAGCACCGACTCGACAGAAACTGGCGCGAGGAGGATACGGCAGGGACACGGCAAATGAGCGTGGATTTTTGGACGCTTACCGGATGAGCGTGGATAATCTCCCACTTTTGCCCAAAGCACAGCCCAAAAACGGGAGATTATCCACTTTCATTCTGCGGGCACTCATTTAAGTACGTCCCCGATGAGTGGAGCTATTTACCAGCCACGGCAACGCCGATATTTTGGCAACGTCAGCGAGCGGGTCGCATTTGAGACAAGGTGCCGTGAAATGAAAGGGCGCTGACCTTCTGGTCGCGCCCTTGAAATTGAACGGCAGATTGTCCAAATGCGGCCCGCGCAGCGTCGGCCGGTCCGCCGTTCGGTAGAACGGCGGAACCCCTAAGGACGCTGGCCCATGCCACCCTCGAGGGTGACGGTCTCGCCGTTCATATACTTAAAGTCGGGACCGCAGAGCTGAACGACCACGCGGCCGATTTCCTTCTCGACGTCGCCGTAGTGGCCTGCCGGCGGCATGTGGACGTTGGCCTTGAACGCCTCGGGATAGGCATCTTGGAAGTTCTCGAGCGCGGCGGTCCAAGCAAGCGGGCAAACGATATTGACGTTGATGCCGTCCTTGCCCCACTCGTTGGCGGCAACGCGAGTCAGACCACGGATGCCCTCCTTGGCGGCGGCATAGCTGCACTGACCATAGTTGCCAAACAGGCCGGCGCCCGAGGCAAAGTTGACCACGGAGCCCTTGGTTTCCTTCAGGTGCGGATAGGCCTTCTGCATGTACAGATAGGTGGCATACAGACCGGAATAAATGGCCAGGTTAAACTGATCCATGGTGTGGTCGGCGATGGTAACACCCGAGGCGCTGGCCTGAGCATTGTTGACGACGGCGTCGATGCGGCCGAACTCCTCAATAGCCTTGTCGATGACGTTCTGGACGACGGCCTCGTTGTCCTGACCAGCCGAGACATCGGCCTGAACAGGCAGAACCTTGACGCCGTACTCGGCCTCGAGGGATTCCTTGGCAGCCTCGAGCTTGGCAACGTTGCGGCCGGTAATGACGAGGTTTGCGCCCTCCTTGGCAAAAGCGATATCGATACCGTAGCCGATGGAGCCAGCGGAGCCGTCCTTGAGCGTGGCCTTGCCACCGCCGGTGACGATCACGGTCTTACCAGTGAAAAGTCCCATATAAAGTCCTTTCAAATCGCGACGGGCGCACCCGCCGACTGCGCGCATCCAAATAAACGCGACAAAAGCTGAAATGCAACTTTAACGGGTTCAAGTGAAAAGAAAAGGCCTCGGCAGGCGAACGGCATAACGTCTTTCGGCGAAGGGATTGTCAAGTACAAACTGGATAAAGTGGCCGAGTTTTTGCTATCGACGCGAGCCATCGAACACGTTTTGAAACTTTGCTGCAGCGCGCGGGATGTCGGCGCGAGACTTTATCATAGGGTGACAAACAACGATGAGGAGCACATGCCTATGACAGACGAGCTGGACCCCCAGACTCAACAGCATATTGATGATTCCGCAGACGTCACTGCAGATGCTGACGCTGTGACCTGCGATGATATTGGCCTCGACGACCCCATCTTAGACGAAAGCGCTACGGCGGAAACCCCCGGCGCCGAAGATGCAGGCGAGCAAAACGACGATGCGCCCGCTCAGGACGACCACCCCGTACAGGATACTGCTCCGCAAGCTGCGGGCCCTATCGAGGTTTCTTCGGAAGAAGAGCTCGACGCCGTCATGGACTCCATGATGGATGCCGTCAAAGCGATGAAAGACGCCGTGGCCGACGCTGACGTTGACGCCGAGGAAGAGGAGGCCGCCGAGGCGGCCTCGACCTTTGTACCCGGCGAGACTCCGGTTGCCGACCAGGGCAGCACCATGCCCTCGTTTCTGCAGCTCGAGCATCCCACGATTGGCGCCGATGCGGTCGACCCGCACGCAGCAGGCTTTTCTGTGATCGAGGGCGGTACCGGCAATATCGCCGTGCCGCAGGCTGCCGATGCGGACGCTGCCGACACCGCTCGCCCGACCGCCCCGCACTCCTCCGCCGCGAGCCGCGATCTGGGGACCGCTGTCTCGAACACTGCGAACGCCGTGGGCACCTTTATCGCCCAGGGCGCCTCGGCCATGCGCGAGATGAACGCCGCGAAAAAGGCACTTACCGATGCCCGCGCCCACCTGGCCGAACTTGAGCAGCGCATTGCCGATCAGGCCGAGGAACTCGAGACGCGCCAGGATATCGCAGGCCGCTACGACCAGATCGTCGCCGACCAGCGTCAGGCGATCGCCACAGCGCAAAAGACCGCTGCGGCAGCCGAGATTGACCGTGATGCCCACGCCGCCAAAGCGACAGAGCTCAATGGTCAGCTCGAACAAATGAAGACAGAGGATGACGCGAGTGAGCTCCGCCTGAAGGCCGCGCTCGACGCCGTGGAGGCCCGCGAGGCGAGCTCTCGCGAGACCGGCAACCGCCTCGTTCGACGTCTTGAGGATTCCAAGCGCATCCGCGACAAGGTGAAGGCCGAGCGAGACGCCGGCATTGCGGCCGCACAACAAACCGTCGACGCCACGCGCGCCCAGCTCGAGACGCTGCGTCATGAGTATGCCGAGCTGCAACGCAATCCCTCGGCAAATCCCGCCAACTATACGGTGCGCACCAGCGAGCTCTCGATGCAGATCTCCGACACGGCAGATGCCCTGCGTAAAGCCGAAGAAGATGTCCCGCGCATCACCGCCGACCTTGAGCACTCGCTTGCCGCAGCCGAGCAGGCCGTCGAGCAGGCTCAAGCCCCCATTGCCGAAGCCAAACGCGCACACCAAGCCGTGACGACTGAGGCCGATGCCGCGCGCGACGAGCTGCAGACGGCGAAAACTGCCGCCACGACGCGCCAGCGCGAACTGCGCGAGAAGATCGCCGCCGAGGACAAGGCACGCCGCGACCAGGAGCAGGCCATCGCCAATGCCCAAGCAGATGCCGCACATGCGCAGTCGATCATCGAACAGGCGACCGAGGTGCACGACCACCCAGAGATCACTGAGTCGCTTGCAGGATCCTTGGCCCGAGACAAAGCCGAACACGCCGAGACCGAGCGAGAAGTCGCCCAGCTCGAGGCCACCGAGGACGCGGTGCGCGAGCGTACCCGCGACTCACGCATCAAATTCACCGGCGCCATCATCTGCATTGTCGCCGTAGTCCTCGCGATCGTCCTCATCTGGCTGTTCGCGAGCAAGTAGTCATTGGGGACGTTCTTAAACGACTAGTCAAACAAGAACGTCCCCAACGACTAGCCCAATGACGAGAGTGGATAATCTCCCACTTTGAGCCCCCAAGCAGGCCAAAAACGGGAGATTATCCACTCTCATTCTGCAGGCACTCATTTAAGTACGTCCCCAATGAGTACCTGCCGATGCTTTGGCAAAGTCAGCGAAAACGCCCCTAAGCGAGCAAGGTGACGTGAAAGAGGAGGGCATTGACCTTCTGGTCATGCCCGACGATTGAACGTCAGATTGCCGCTCTGGCGGATTTGCAGCGTCGGCCGGTTACGTCGTTTGTAAAACGCCGTAACCTACAAAATGAGCATCGCGTCGCCAAAGCTGAAGAAGCGGTAGCGCTCTTCGATAGCAGCGGCGTAGGCATCCATGATCTGGTCGCGGGTGGCAAGCGCGCTCACGAGCATCATGAGCGTGGAGCGCGGCACGTGGAAGTTTGTGATCAGCGCGTCGACCACGTGATAGGTCGATCCGGGCATGAGGTAGAGCTGCGTCGTGGCGTTCTCGCGCACCACGATGTCACCGCGGCCAAGTGTATCGGCCCCGTCCTCGCGGCCCTCAAAATAGCGCGCCGTCACGGCCGGATCGGACACCGGTGCCTCAGCGTCAAAGGCGCTCTCGAGCGAGCGCACTGCGGTGGTACCGACAGCAATCACGCGGTGTCCCTCGGCCTTAGCCTTATGCACGGCGTCGACAACCTCCTGCGACACGTGGTAGCGCTCGGTGTGCATCACGTGCTGCGTGGGGTCGTCCTCCTCCACCAGACGGAAGGTATCGATGCCCACCTCGAGTTCGACGGCGGCAAACTTGGCACCCTTGGCCTCGATGGCAGCCATAAGCTCGGGCGTAAAGTGCAGACCCGCCGTGGGAGCGGCAGCCGAGTGCTCCTCCTTCATGGCGTAGACGGTCTGGTACTTCTCGGGATCGCCCTCGTAATCGGTAATGTAGGGCGGCAGCGGCACGTGACCGGCAGCATGAATGGCCTCGTCGAGCGTGCGCGGCTCGCCGGCGGCATTGCAGCCGGCCGGCTCAAAGCGCACCAGACGGCCTCCGCGGCTGTCGGTGACAAAGTCGACGACCTCGGCCGTCAGCACCACGGGCGCGCCCTCGGGCGCATGGGCGCCGCCGGCGCGATACTCAATCTGAGCACCGGGCTTCAGGCGCTTACCCGGCTTGACCAGGCACTCCCAAACGTGGCCCAGCGGGTCAACATCCTCACGGCGCTTGAGCAGCAGCGTCTCGACCACGCCACCCGAGCCGGCTTTGCGACCGATCAGGCGGGCCGGCATCACACGCGTCTTGTTGATGACGAGCACATCGCCCGGCTCGATATAGTCGATGATGTCGCGGAAGATGCGGTGCTCAACGGTACCGCCGTGCTCCAGCGGCTTCCCCGCCTGGGAGCCTTTGCGATCCACCACCAGCAGGCGGCAGGAGTCGCGCGGCTCGGCAGGAGCCTGGGCAATCAGTTCCTCAGGAAGGTTGTAGTCAAAATCATCGGTACGCATAGACACGTCGGATACTCCTTATATAGCTAAAGTCCGCTCTACATCCTAGCAGGCTGACGTCCCAAATGAACTACTTTTTGGCGGCTTTGCGCTCGTCGCGGATGCGGGCGCGATCCATGGCCGCCTCGACCGCCGAGAAACGGCAGCCGCAATAGTTCTGCCGATACATGCCCAGCTCGCGCGAGCGGCGCGTAGCCTCGGGGTAGTACGGGCGAAAATCGCGAATCACCGGGGTGAGCCCATGGGCGGCCGCCAAACGCTCAAGCACGTCATTGCAGGTATCGAACAGCTGATACGGCGAGACGGCGAGCGTCGTGCCCACAAACTCAAACCCGCGCTCCTGGGCCACGCGGCATGCCTCGGCCAAGCGCAAGGCATAGCACGAGCGACAGCGACGGGGCCGATCGGCACCCAGCGGGGCCACGCCGGCCTCCCAGCGCTCGCGGTCCTCCCCCGCCTCGATGAGCTCGATGTCGCCATCGGCACACCACCGGCGCAGCTCGTCCAGACGCCGCCGCCATTCATCGCGCGGTTGAATATTGGGATTGGTCCAGCAAATCGTGGGCTCAAACCCCTCCTCGCGCAGCAGGCGAACCGGCTCAAGCGAGCATGGTGCACAGCACGCATGCAGCAACAACGACTTCATCGACATCTCCTCACCCGAAAAAGCGCACGCCAAAGGACGTGTCCTCGCAGGCGACAATGCGGCGGTCGCGCAAAATGGTCCGCACGTAATACCAGTCGCCCACACAGCCCGACAAATGCAAGCCGGCCGCCAGGTAGCACAGCAGCGGATAGCCCGAACATGTAAACCCCAGGGCAAACGCCGCCGTCACAATAACCGTCGGCGCCAGGCAAACCGCCATGTACCGCCGGCGCGAATACACAACGCCCTCGGCGCAGGCGTAAATCATGCAGGTTTCGAGATTTGCTCCGAAGGTCACCTGAGCACCAGCAGGCGCAAACAGCTTAAAGAACACCGCGTGCACCAGCTCGTGCACGGCAAATGACGCCGCCGAAACCGCAGCCAAGCCGACTATCCAGCCCACGACAGCCATCCAGCCGCCCGCCTCAGCCGCGTCCAAGTCCGCAGGCCCGCCCAGCAGCATAAACACCGGCACCAGGCACACGGCAAACACCGCGATCACAGCCATCCCCCACACGAAGCAAGCGTGTAGAAAATCCTCGTCCTCAAACGCATGTATGTTGGAAATCTCATTCATAGCATCTTAGGATAGCGCCCCTGCCACGCACCCGCCCGCATGTGCGATAATGTCGAACGATATGCACGAATTGACCACCGCGCCGCCGAACCCCGTGCCCGGCCGCGCTCTTACCTATATGCGAAGGAGTCCCATGGCATCCAAATACTCCATGAACGACCGTCCCAGCTGGCCGCGCCGCGCCATCGTTACCGCCGGCGAGCCCTACGGCAACAAGGGTCTGCACTTTGGCCACGTCGGCGGCGTCTTTGTCCCGGCCGACTTCTTCGCCCGCTTCCTGCGCGACCGCCTGGGCCGCGAAAACGTCATCTTCACCTCGGGCACCGACTGCTACGGTTCGCCCATCATGGAGAGCTACCGCAAGCTCAAGGAGAACGAGGGCTACGACAAGTCCATCGGCGAGTATGTCGAGTCCAATCACTCCCGCCAGGCCGCGACCCTCAACAACTACAACATCAGCTGCGACATCTACGGCGGCTCGGGCCTTGAGCCGGCCGCGCAGATTCACAACGAGGTGACCGCGGAGATTATCAAGCGCCTGCACGAGCAGGGCACCATCTCCAAGCGCTCCACGCTGCAGTTCTACGACGCCAAGGCCGGCACGTTCCTCAACGGCCGCCAGGTGATCGGCCGCTGCCCCATCCAGGGCTGCAAGTCCGAGAAAGCCTACGCCGACGAATGTGACCTGGGTCACCAGTTTGAGCCCGAGGAGCTCATCGCGCCCAAGAGCCAGCTCACCGGCGAGGTGCCCGAGCTGCGCCCGGTCGACAATCTCTACTTTGATCTGCCGGCCTACCTCGACTTTATGAAGACCTATACCGCCAAGCTCGCCCAGAACCCGCAGGTTCGCTCCGTGGTCTCCAAGACCATGGAGGAGTGGCTGCTGCCGGCTCAGCTCTACATCCAGAACAAGTTCCGCGAGGCCTTCGATGCCGTCGAGGACCAGCTCCCCGAGCACACCGTGCTGGAGCCCGAGGGCAACAAGAGCAGCTTTACCGTCACCTTCCCCAGCTGGAAGGAGCGCGACGACGCCCACGCGGTGCTCGCCAACGGCGGCGTGCGCTTCCGCAGCGGCAAGGCGCTCGTGCCCTTCCGCATCACCGGCAACATCGACTGGGGCGTTCCGGTGCCCGAGGTCGACGGCGTGACCGACGTCACCTGCTGGTGCTGGCCCGAGAGCCTGTGGGCGCCCATCAGCTACACTCGCACCGTGCTCGCACGCGATGCCAAGGCCGCCGGCGTGACCGAGGGCGTCGCCGCCCAGGATGCCGCCCTCATGGGCGAGCCCGCCGCCGATTCCACGCAGGTCCCCGCGCCCACCTACCAGCACAGCTCGCTCGACTGGCGCGACTGGTGGTGCTCTGACGACGCGCAGATCTACCAGTTCATCGGTCAGGACAACATCTATTTCTACTGCATCGCGCAAACCGCCATGTGGGAGGCCCTGGGTTGGGACCTTACGCAGAGCACCGTCAGCGCCTGCTACCACCTGCTCTACATGGGCAAAAAGGCCAGCTCGTCCTCGCAGACGCCTCCCCCGCCGGCAGACGACCTGCTCAACCACTACACCTGCGAGCAGATGCGCGCTCACTGGCTGTCGCTCGGCCTGTCCGAAAAGCCAGTGAGCTTTAGCCCCAAGGCATACGACACCCGCGTGACCGGCAAGGACAAGGACGGCAACGAGGTGTGCGCCTGCGACGACAAGCGCGTCATCGATCCGGCCCTTAAGGAGAGCGCCCTTTTGACCGGCGTGTTCAACCGTCTGGCCCGCAGCTGCTTCTACGGCGTCGCCGTCAAGGAGGGCGACGAGAGCCCCTACCGCAACGGCTGCATCCCCGCCGGTGCCGCTTCTGACACCGTGGTCGAAGCCGCCCAGCAGGCAGCCCTCGCCTTTGAGCAGGCCATGTACAAGTTCGAGACGCACCGCGCGCTTGCCGTGTGCGACGACTACCTGCGCGCCGCCAACAAGCGCTGGAGCGATGCCTCCAAGGCCGCCAACAAGCTCGAGGGTAACGAGGCAAACGCCGCAATGACGCAGGCCCTCGTCGACGCCTTTACCGAGCTGCGCGTGGCGACCGTCCTGATGCACGGTATCGTCCCGGCCGGCTGCGAGCTCATCTGCGAGTACTTCGACGTTGACCCGGTCGCCTTCTTTAGCTGGGACAGCATCTTTGCCTCCACGGACGAGTTCGTGGAGATCCTGGGCGAGAAGCCCGGCGAGCACCGCGTGAAGCCGCTACCCCCGCGCTTCGACTTCTTCAGCAAGCACGAGAGCCAGTACTAAAGCACGCCAGCAGCGGCGTGCCCGGAAAGTAGTCAATTTGGGACGGGAAGGAAAGACGGATGTCCAAGCCGCGTCGTCGTAAGCAGAAAAAGCAGGTCAAGGCCGAGCTCAAGCTCAGGCAGTTTGCCGCCACCGAGCTTTCCGACCAGCTTGCCGCCCAACCCTCCGCCGCCGACCTGCCGCGCTTTATGGTCGACACGGTCGCCGGCGCCTATGCCCCCACTGACGCTCAGCTCATGATCGAAGGCTTTGGCGCCGCAGCCACACGCCCAGTCACACTGCGCGCCAACACGCTCAAGGCAACCGCCGAGGACATCGGCGCCGCACTCGACGAGGCCGGCATCGCGCACCAAACCGTTACCTGGTATCCGGACGCCTTCATCCTGCCCGAGGCCCAGGTTTCCGACCTGTGGGACCTCGACATCTACCGTGACGGCAAGATCTACCTGCAGAGCCTGACGTCCATGATGCCGCCGTTGGTCCTGGGCGCCCAGGCAGGCGAGGACATCCTGGACATGTGCGCGGCCCCCGGCGGCAAGACGACGCAGATCGCCGCCCTCACGCAGGGCCAGGCGCACCTTACCGCCTGCGAGATGAGCATTCCCCGAGCCGAGAAGCTCGAAGCCAACCTCCACCGCCAAGGCGCAAAAAACGTGCCCGTCATGCGTATTGACGCACGCGAGCTCGACGAGTTCTTCCGCTTTGACCGTATCCTGCTCGACGCTCCCTGCACCGGCACGGGCACCGTCATCAGCGGCAACGAGAAGAGTCTGCGCGGCCTGACCGAGCAGCTGCTTTGCAAGTGCGCCCGCTCGCAGCGAGCACTTCTGGACCGCGCCATGGGTGCCCTCAAACCGGGCGGCACGCTCGTCTATTCCACTTGTTCGATTATGCCGCAGGAAAACGAGGACGCCTTGCAAGAGGCCCTCGACAAGCACATGGACTGCGAGCTTATCCCCCTCGATGGCACGCCGAGCGAAAGTGAGGCACGCCGCGCCCAGGAAGCTGGCGAGAAGCCGCGCATCGAGTCCAACGCCCTGACCGAGGCCATTGCCGCGGGTCAGGTATCGGCCATCGCCAACGGCCTGCCCGGCACGCTCACCATTCCGCCCAGCCGCGAATTTGAGGGCTTCTACATTGCCCTGATCCGAAAACGCAGCTAGCGTACGGATCCAAAACTCAACAAGCTATCTCCGTGCGCGTTTGTCCTGCTGGTCGCGATGCTGTTTAAGCATCGCGCGCTCCTTGCGTTCGGCCCTTTTGCCCTTAATGGCCGTGACCACAAAGTAGATGACCGCGGCGGCAACGATTGCGCCCACGCATAGGCCAATCGAGCCCAACATTGCCGAAAATTCCATACCGCGTCACCTCTCTTTTAAACGGGACTTTCAAGATAGCACCTCGATCCCCGCCACCACAGCTCCTTCACGTTCGCCGCCCTTCGGTCTAACGGAGGACGCGGCGGGGAAAAATCAACTCGTCAAACGATTTAGCAAGCACAACGCTGCCGGCACCCTGCCGGCCGTCATCACATAGAATCGAGCCTCCATGGATACCCTCAACGATCTAAATGAGCGCGTCGACGCCTTCGTCGGCACCAGCTCCTTCGACACGCCTGCCGCGGCAAACGACCAAGCCCCCATCGATGTGCCCGCCGAGGTTCACGAGGACATTGTCGCCTCGGTCGATTTCTCCGAGGTCGAGCTCGCAGACGAGTTCACCGAACCCCAGGTAGCCGTGACCCCCAACGGACTGCTTCCCATGGAGCCGCTGCCCATCGACGGGCGCCTGCGCAAGGCGGCCCTTCGCATGCCTGACGAGATTGAGGAGGCCAGCGGCTTCACGCTCTTCGGCCGTCGTATCAAATCGCTCATCTACACCACCGACGTCGCGGTCATCCGCAACTCCAATGCCGATGCCGTCTTTGCCGTTTACCCCTTCACGCCGCAGCCGGCCATTACGCAGGCGCTGCTGACCGTCGCCGAGTGCCCGGTCTTCGTAGGCGTGGGCGGTGGCACCACCACCGGCAAGCGCTCCGTTCAGATGGCAGCCGTCTCCGAGATGCAGGGCGCGGCGGGCTGTGTGGTCAACTCCCCCGCCACCGCCGAGATGGTCGAGCACATCACCAACATCGCCGACATCCCCGTCATCGCCACGGTCGTACGTTGCGACGACGATGCTCACGCAAAGGTGCGCGCGGGCGCCAAGATTCTTAACATCGCGGCCGGCAAGAACACGCCACAGGTCCTGCGCGAGCTGCGCGAGCACTATCCCAACCTGCCGCTCATCGCACCGGGCGGCAAGACGCCCGAGAGCATCCGTGAAACCATCGCCGCCGGTGCCAACGCCATCATCTGGACGCCGCCTTCGGCCCAGCAGCTGCAGACCGACATGATGCAGCGCTACCGCAAGATGAAGGAAGACGCCACGCCCGTCATCTCGCACGACGATGTACCCATTATCGACCAGGTTGCCGCCGCCGAGGTCAGTCAGGTCGAGAACATGAATCCCGACGTGCCGATTCCCGACGAAGTCATCGAGCGCGTTGCTTCGATCCACGATCATATCGAGGAGCGTCGCGCCAACCGTGGACTCAAGCCCTCGCTGCACGGCTTCTTCTTCCGCGGAAAGAAACGCTAGCAAAACATCCTGGCCCGCCCCACAAACGTGAGGCGGGCCGTTTTCGTTTGAGCAATCATGCGGCGATGTGATGGGGCAAATTAATCCACGCGCTTGTCGCCCATAAAGAAGAGCGCCACCGTACCAGGTCCGGTATGCGAGCCAATCAGAGTACCGATGTTATTAATCTCAATCTTGCCTTTAAGCTGCGGAACCTGTTCCTCAATCAGCGCCGCAACTGCCTCGGCATCCTCGCGGCACGCCGAGTGCGACATGATGCACTTACCCGAATAATCCGCACCGTCCTGCACGTGTGCCATCATGGTCTTAGCCATCTCGGAAATCGCGCGCTTCTTAGTGCGAATCTTCTCACGTGGCGACAGCTTACCTTCGCAATCGACCGTCATAAGTGGGCAAATCTTAAGCGCCGTGCCGATGATTGCGCTCGCAGCCGAAATGCGACCGCCGCGCAGGTAGCTCGACAGATCGGTCGAGAAGAACCAGTGGTGCAGGTTGAGTTTGTGCTCCTCGATCCAGGCGGCCGTCTCGTCGAGTGAAGCCCCGCTATCGCGCACGTCGGCGGCACATTCCGCCAGCAGGCCAAAGCCCGAAGACGCTGCCAGCGAATCGATGACGCGCACCTTGCCGCCCTGGGGATAGCGATCCGCGAGCATCTGCGCCGCAACGCAGGCCGATCCATACGTGCCCGAAATACCCGACGACAACGTCAGGTGCAGCACGTCTTTACCCTCGGCAACAAACGGCTCCCAAAACTCCTCGTACTCGCCCACGCTCACCTGAGACGTCTTGGGCATGGCGCCTGCGGCAATCTGGGCAAAAAACTCGTCCGGCGTAATCGACTGATACAGATCGTCCGTATAGACAACATCGTCGATCTCGTAATGAAAACACACGACAGGGATATTGCGCGACGCAAAGAACTCACGGGTTCGGTCGGCGGCGGATTCACAGGTCAGGACAAAATCACTCATATGAGGCTCCTTACTCATTGCTGCGCAAATTATCGCACAGTGAGCCTACATACGGTACATATGTCCACTATTTACCAAATCGAACCAAAAATAGCGAACATCTTTACCACCATCGTCTCCACCGGGCCCACGCATAAATATCTGAGAAAACACCTTCTGTCGTCTCCACTCAACCGCCATATCTACCTCAACTAAATCGATTTACCAAACCGTTCAGCCGACAATTCAGCCGCTGGCGCAAAATCGAAACAAAAGCGGCGCATACTGATAAACGTTTGACGCTGTTTATCAGTTTTACCAACCCCATCGGAAGGTGTTTCATGGTCGCATTCGATCGCAATCCGCAAGACTTCAAGTATCTGCGTCTGCTGTCGAAACAATTTCCCACCGAGCAATCCGCGTTTACCGAGATCATCAATCTCTCGGCCATTCTCAACCTGCCCAAGGGCACCGAACATTTTATGAGCGACGTGCATGGCGAGTACGAATCCTTTATGCACATCCTCAACAACTGCTCGGGCGTCGTGCGCGAGCATGTCGACGAGATCTTTGGCGACACGCTCACCTTTGACGAAAAGGGCGAGCTGTGCACGCTCATCTACTATCCGCGCGAGAAGATCGACCTGGTCCGCAGCCAGCGCGAAGACTCGCCCACCTGGTACAAGACGATGCTTGATCAGCTCATCATGGTTGCCCGCTCGCTTTCGAGCCGCTATACGCGCTCCAAGGTGCGTAAGGCCATCCCACGCGATTACGCCTACATCATCGACGAGCTGCTACACACGCATCCGGACGAGAACAACTATCGCGTGCGCTATCACGAGCGCATCGTGGAGTCCATACTGGAGACCGCCAGCGCCGACGACTTTATCGAGTCGCTTGCCTCGCTCATCAAGCGCCTGGCCGTCGACCACCTGCACCTGGTGGGCGACATCTTCGACCGCGGCGGCGGCGCGGCCAAGATTATGGACCGCCTGCTCACCTACCATTCGCTCGACATCCAGTGGGGCAACCACGACCTGCTGTGGATGGGCGCTGCGGCCGGTGAGCCCGCCTGCATCGCCACGGTGCTGCGCAACAACCTACGCTACGACAATTACGAGATCCTGGAGAACGAGTACGGCATCTCGCTGCGTGAGCTTGTCGCCTTTGCCGATGCCACCTACACCGCCGGTGAGTCCATCACCCCGCTGATCAAGGCCATCAACGTGCTGCTCTTTAAGCTCGAGGGTCAGATTATCCAGCGCCACCCCGAGTTCGACATGACCGACCGCCTGCTACTCGACAAGATCGACCACGACGCCGGCACGGTCACGCTCGCCGACGGCAGCGTGTGGCCGCTCACGACCAACGACTTCCCCACCGTCGACCCGACGGACCCCTATACGCTCACGCCCGAGGAGCAGCACATCATCGACAAGCTCGTGTCCGAGTTTATCACCGCCGATCACCTGCATCGCCATATCGATTTCCTCTATTCCCACGGCTCGATGTACAAGGTCGCCAACGGCAACCTACTGTTCCATGGCTGCGTGCCACTCAACGAAGACGGCACCTTTAGCAGCATGAAATGCCTGGGCACCTGGCACGCTGGCCGCGATTATCTCGATTTTTGCGACCACATCGCCCGCCGCGCCTGGCGCGTGGGCGACCGCGACGCTCTCGACTGGATGTGGTACCTGTGGATTGGCTTTAACTCACCCGCCAGCGGACGCCTGGTGCGCACCTTTGAGCGCGCCTATATCGCCGATAAGAGCACCTGGGTCGAGCCGATGGACCCGTACTTTACGCTTACCAAGTCGCCCTCGGTCTGCGACGACATCATGCGCGAGTTTGGTGTCGCGCCCATGGCATGTTCACCGACCGGCCACATCATCAACGGCCACACGCCCGTTAAAACCACCAAGGGCGAGCAGCCCATCCGCGCCGAGGGCAAGCTGCTGGTCATCGATGGCGGCTTCTGCCGCGCTTACCATCCCAAGACGGGTATCGCCGGCTATACGCTCATCTCGAGCTCGCGCGGCTGCCGCCTCAAGTCGCACCGGGCCTTTACGACGGTTGCCGAGGCACTCACACGCAACGTGGACATCGAGAGCGAGACCAATCGTTTTGACCAAGCAGACCGTCGCCGCATGGTGAGCGACACCGATTCCGGTGTCAAGATCCGCAGCCAGATCCAGGACCTGCGTCAACTGCTCGATGCATATAGAAACGGTGCTATCGAGGAGCGCGCCTAGCACCACCCGCGGGGATTGGCTAAACTTGCTGAGTTTGTCATCCCCGCGGCGCTTCGGCGCCACCTTAAGGCAGGTACCATGCAAAAGCTCCTCGCGCAGATCATGAAGTTTGGCGTCGTCGGCGTCATTGCCACGGTCATCGACTTTGGCATTATGAATCTGCTCCACTACGGTCTGGGCCTCAACATCCTAATCGCCAACACCAGCGGCTTTATCATCTCACTCATCTTTAACTACCTCGCCAGCATGAAGTACGTGTTTGCGCACAAGGAGGGCATGAGCCGCCGCCGCGAGTTCATTATCTTTGTCGTGCTGTCCGTGATCGGCCTGGTACTCAACGACGCTATCGTGTTGACACTCAACGCCGGTCTGGGACTCGAGGCCAATATCGCCAAGATCTGCGCCACCGCGCTTGTCATGGTCTACAACTTTGTGACCCGAAAGATCTTCCTGGAAGGCGACGAGACCAAGTAACTCGCAACCTTACAGCTTTACGATGCCCACGGATGACGCACGTCGAGCGCTGTGTCGTTCGTGGGCTTTGCTCGTTTACGGGCAAATTTTCAACGTTTGCGGATTAGCTCTTGAAAATTTGGCGAGTTCGTATAGTTCTTGGCAAGGACCTTACGTTTCCCTTGCAAAAGCTCTAAAGTATCCTCTGCTCGATTCATCAACGCATTGGATGTGATTACGTGCGCAAGGCACTGGCACAACCTCATACCAAGCAGTTCCTCAAGTTCGCTGTCGTGGGTCTTATCTCCTTTGGCATCGACTGGGGTATGCTCATTGCGCTCGTCGAGCTGTTTCACCTCGACTTTTTGATGAGCACCACGGTCTCGTTTACCACGTCCGTCGTGGTCAACTACTGGCTCAGCATGAAGTACGTGTTCGACCATCGCGAGGGCATGAGCCGCAAGCGCGAGTTCACGATCTTCACCATCCTGTCGGTGATCGGCCTGGGCCTCAACGACCTGTACATGTTTGTGGGCGTCACGTTTTTGAGCATCGGCTACCAGGCCATGAAGGCCATCGCCACGTTCCTCGTCACCTGGTACAACTACTTCAGCCGCCGCTTCTTCCTCGAGGGCGCACGGTCGTAGTCGATTCGCTATTTGCTTGAATGTATAACCGGTTGGAATTCCCATTCCAACCGGTTTTTTGTTTGCCGAGAGACCCGGCGACCCAATCCCATTCGCATGAAAAACGGGCGGCCCGGATGTCTGTCGGAACCGCCCGTCTGGCGCGCTATGTCGAAGCCTCTAGCCTGTAACGTAATACCAGACCACGTTGTCGCCGTTGGAGAGAACGTAGTTGCTGCAGGCCGTCATGGGCGTTGTGCCGTTGACGGAGTACATCCAGCCGCTCGTGCCGCCGTACTGTTTCTCGGCCAAACCACCAATCGCAGAAACATACGTGCCGTACGACGAGCCATGTGCGTTGACAGAAAGGCCCAGCGCGCACAGGGCATCGTAGACGGTAGCGCCTTCGTTAAAGGTAAAGGTGCCACCAGAAGACACAGGATTGCCCACAGCGCTCGATGTGACCGAAACCGTCACCGTTACGTAGCTGGACTCCTGCGAGCCGCCCTGGCCGCCCGAGGAGGCGTTTCCACCATTAGAGGATGAGGCTCCATCAGACGACTGGCCACCGCCAGACGCATTGGAAGTATCACCGACTCCCGTATTTTGGGCAGCGGATTTATCGCCAGACTTCTTGCCGTCCTGGTCCTCGGACTTCTTGTTATCCGAGTTCTTGTCCGATTCCTTGTTTGAAGACTCGGAATCGTCCTTGGACTTGGACTCATCTTTTGCGTCATTCGATGACTTGGAGTCCTCGGAACTGGCCTCGCCCGAAGCCATAGTCGAGCCAGACGCCTTGGTGTCCTTGGTGACGACGCTCTCCCCCGTCACGGCCTGAATGATCCAGTCGATGGACCAGGCGCCGCTCTCGGAAGGATGGACGAAGCCCAGCGAGACGACGATCAGAATGGTGCACGCGGCAGTCAAAACGCCAAGGAGCGCCTTGCGACGAGGGGCGGACGCCGCCGAAGCGGCGCCCTGTTGCTTTGCATCGTCGAACTGAATGAACGAGGAATCTGGTTGCTTGGGGTCAGCGTCCTTGGATTTATTGGACACAGCCCTCACCTACCGACGTTTGGTGAACACGAACACGCCGACGATGGCGAGACCGATGACGCCGGCGGCAACGCCAACAATGGCGAGCGGGTTGGTGCCAGCCTCCTGCTCGGAGGCACTAGAGGACTTCTTAGCAGCGGTCGTGGAAGCAGCACCCGTATCGGACTTGGAATCGGACTTCTTGTCGGACTTGCTGTCCTTCTTGTCAGACTTCTTGTCAGACTTCTTCTCGTCCTTCTTATCGGACTTATCGGTGTCCTTCTTGTCGGACTTGTTGTCCTTGGTCTCGGTCTTGGTCGACACCGTCGTCTTGGTCGTCGGCTTATGACCCGGGGCGATAGCGCCGCCGGCCTGCTGGCCCTTCGTGCCGGAGCCGGAACCCGTGCCCGTGCCAGCACCGGAACCGTTGCCAGCGCCACCGTTGCCACCATTAGTGCCAGAACCACCATTGCCGCCAGGGTTAACAGCATTCTTGGTCCACTTGGCATACAGCGTCAGATCGGCCGTCACTGGCGTACTGAAGTCATACGCCTGCGTGCAAGCCTCATCGGTGAACCAACCGCCGAAAGTGTAGCCCTTGCACTGTGGCTGAGTCGAGGGCTCCGTCGCCGCCTTGCCTTCCTTCACGCGTTGAGAATCGGGCATCGCCGCATCCTTACCGTTGGCGTCGAACGTCACGGTATAGCGTTTGACCCTTTGGCCATTACCCTTGACAGCAAACAGCTTGCCCGAGTCATTGACATAGTAGAGTGAACCATCGGATCCGACCGAAATAGAAGCCATGCAGTACTGCTGGTCGCCCGCCACGGGCGTATAAAGCAGTTCGGCCTCGTCATCGCCAATACGGTAACGATAGATGCCGCCCGGGTTGTTGTTGGACGTAAAGTAGACGTACGTCTCGCCATTCTGGACAGAAACGACCGGCTGCGACTTTACATCACCGCCGCCCGAAGCCCCCTGACGAATATAGCTACCGTCCGCCTTGCAAATGGAATAGTCCACGGAAAGCGTCTCGGCATCAATCACTGCAAGCTGACCGTAGTGATACGTGTACTTGTTCTGATAACCGCCCATAAAGGATTCGGTCGATGAGCCTCCGACCACAATCTTGCCGTTGGCCAGCACCGGCGTCGAGGTCGAGCTGCCACCAAACGTCACCTTGCCAAGCTCAGAAAGGGTTCCGTCCGTTCCAACCGAAAGCTTATGCAAAACGCCATCGGCGCTCACGACATAGGCAATCGATCCATCGACCAGCACCGTCGTGCGCACGCGCTCGGCAATCTTGAGCGACGCAACGGTCTTTCCAGTTTCGGGGTCGACCGTGCTCACCGTACCGGAATCATCTGCGATGACGCCATAATTGCCCGAGAACGCCAAGCCGGCCCAGTAATAGCCCTTGCTGTTCTCGTTCTTATGCTGCCACATAACCTTGCCATCGGAGATGCGCACGCAGAGCAGGTAGCCGTCGCTCGAGTCGGACCAGCTGGCCGATGCCGTCCCAAAGTAGGCAAAGCCGTCACGAACCGTAATGGACGCAAGAGACTGCTGAGCACCATCGGGGCCAGCAGGCAACTCATCGGTTACCCAAACCGTCGCCAGAGCATCAACCGTCAGCGCCTGCAGGCGACCGCTCGAAAGCGGCACGAGCATCACGCCGCCAGTGTATACCATACGCGAGGTCGAATCGATCTTTGCCGCCAAAGGCGATTCGGCAACGGTCTCACCCGTGTCGACATCTTTCTTGAGCAGCTTGGAACCAACGGCCACGTAGAGGTAGTCACCGACCAGCAACGGGTCGGAAATACCCTTGCTCCATTCGTTCGAGCCCTTGAGCTCGCTCACCCATTTTGCCTCAGCGTCTTTCGTGGGCACAGGAGCGTCGGTTACTTTGTCGGCGCTCGTATAACCAGGCCAATCGCTATCCCAGTTAGGACGTGCGGCACCCGGGTCAACAACAACACTGTCGACGCCGGGCACAGTATCGCCGGGAGCAAAAGCCCAGACGATTTTGTCGCCAGACTTGAGCACATAATCGCTATCGAGCTGAGACCCAGGAACGCCGTTGACAAAGAACGACCATGCACCCGACAGCTCGATGCCATCAAGCGGAGATACGAGACTATAGACGCCCCAATAGCCAAATTCGTCGTACATTTTTGACTTTATGCCAAGGGCATCGAAGTAAGCAGCGGAGGCATCCTTGATCGACGTGCCCTTAACAAACACCTGGATCGACGGGTTCGTCCAACGCTGAGCTATCTCGGCTTTTTTGCCAATAATCTCCATCGTGACCGTTACCTGGCTCGAAGGCGTGCCCGTGGGATCCTCGTACACCAGCTCGATGGTGTCGCCATCGGTCGGATAGCAGCTCGTAGCATAGGTGCTCGCGGGCTTACCGTTAATGTCGAAACGCCAGTATTTATAGCCCGAAGCCGTACTCTCCATTGCAAGCGTGCGCGTCTTATCGGGGGTCGTAACCGAATAGGGAACGCCGCCCTCAGTGCTATAGCTATAGCCGGCATCATCGAGGACCTTCGCAAAGATGTCCCAGGCAGACATTTTTTGGATACTCGACCAGTTAAACGAAGTCGACGGCACCCAGTCCACAAAATCATAGGACTGACCGGCATCGTGCTTGCTTACGCCTACAACACTGACGTTAACGGAAAGAGACTTTTCATCGGAAGAGTTAACGAGCCAAGCAGCGCTCTTGACATCGTTGTTGCCGGCGTTTGCCACGACATAGGCATATTTGCCCTCAGCCGAGGGAGGAAGCGTGACTACGCCAGTCGTTTCGTCGGCGCCAAACAGCTCGTGGGCGTTTGTACCCTCAGCGTCATCGGCGAGATACCAGCGGTAATCGACGAGAGAGCCCTCGGGGAGCGCCGTCTCATAATCGCCCCAGTCACCCGTTGCCATGTAATTGGCGGTAGGGGTAAGCGTTCCCCCGACCTGTGCGAGGTTGCCGCTCGAGGCGACATTAACCGACGTCAGGGTATATACCTTGGCATCTTCGCCCTTAACAATGGCATTACGCGTAGAGGCATAGTCGGTGTTGTAGCCACCGTCGACGATGCACTTGAGGTACTTGCCGACGTATTTTTGCGAAATAACGAACGACGGCCTGTGCGCGTTCTCATCCGTCAGCGTCGTGAACGGGCCCTGAGCGTTATCGGCAATCTGCCACGTATAAGTCAGCTGATCAGATGCAAGCTCGGCGCCCTTTGTTCCCGCAGCCGTCTTCTCGAATGCGGTAACGCCGATCTTCTCGCCGCTCTTATAGACAAAGCGAGCGTCATCGCTCTGATTGCCGACGACCTTCTTGAGATACGTCAGGAACAGCTCATGCGAACCCGCGGCCTTAACAGCCACGGCAGTAGTCGCCTCTACGGTGTTATCACCCGCAGTGGCCGACACACTCACCCAGCGCTTGGCGTAGTCATCGGGAATCGTAAAGCTGCCGCCGGTCTTGCCCTCGACCACATGCCAGTCGTTCTTCGCATCAAAGGCAGAGGAGGATGGGTCGACGAACGACCAACGCCACGTATAGGCAACGCCCTCGGTAACCGGCTCAGTCGAGTAATCAGCCGCCTTGTAGGCACACGCCTCAATCGTAGAACCAGTGTCCTTAGCGCCCTTGCTCGCATTGGTAAATACAACCGAGTCTAGCGTTGTCGCGCCCTTGGGCAGGATGCGGCCCGCCTTGGTTTCACAGCCATCGGAGCCGGGGATACCCTTCTTGGCTTTGGCAACCACCTTGAGGTAACGGTTCGCGCACTCCTTGGCAACCGTGTAGGTGTCACCAGTTGCAACCTGCTCGAACGAGCCGTCAGCAGAATCGGCCACCCACCACGAAAAATCGACCTTGTCGGAACCATAGAGGTCAGTCGGCGTGTCGTAGTTGAGATAGTAGGCAGCAGCTTTAATCGTGTCACCGACGTTAGCGCTGGGGACGCTCTCGTAATCGTCGCCAAATTCGGCGCCGTTATAGGCGAGAACAATATGACCCAACGCAATCTGGTCGCTCGCGGCAACAGGACCCGGCGTATTGTAGCCAACAGACGAGGGCGTGTTAAAAGAGCCACTCGGACCGTACAGCTCCTGACCGTCGCCGACAACCTTAACGCGAATGTACTTGCCTGCAAGTTGCGAAGCGAGTTCGTCCGTGATCGTTAGCGACTGGGCGGTCTGTTCGGGAATCGCCTGGTAGGCAGAATCCTCGGCATCGCGCGAATCAGATGCAAGCCACTGATAGGTCCAGACAGCCTGTGCCGCAATACGCTTATTGGGGACTGCTTCGCCGTCGTAGGCATTCGCCCAAAGCGTAGTGCCAGGGTTCAGCATCTCGGCCTTAACAGACGAATACGAGCTCGAATCGTCTGCCGAAGACTGAATTAGGACATAAGACTTTGCATCCAGGGCCGTCTTGGTAGGAACGGGCGCCTTGATAGTGTTCGTCGCCGTTAGCTTTTGGTTGTTGCAGCTCTTAGTCGGACCGTAGACGACGTTACCACTTGCATCGGTAATGCGTACGCGCAGGCACTTGCCGTTAAGTTGAGTGCGCAGGGCATCGTCCAAGACGATCGATGCGCCCGTCTGGCCCTCGACAGCAACAAACGCAGAGTTGTCCGCATCGTTCCTGTTACTGATATCGGCAGCAAGCCACTGATAAGTGCAGCCCGAAACACTGGCGCGCTTGCTGGACGAAGTCCAGACATTCGCATAAAGCGTGGTCGCATTCTGAATAAAGGCGGAGTAGTTAGACCCAGCCCAACGACCAGGCGACCTGCTCGTTCCGACACTGACGCCATTTTTGGAGGAAAACGTGGCAGCGGCGCGAGAAGCGGCCTCGACTGCATTGGCCTCGCTGTCAACCGCAGCCGCGTCGCCGGCCTCAGCGCTGGTATCGGACGCCTCGTTCGCCGGAGTAGCCGAGCCGGAGTCTGGCGCGGCGGGGTCGCCCGGCGCATCATTGCCCGCGTTGTTAGGCGCATCCGAACTCATATCTCCAGCTTCGGAGGATTTGTCGGCGGCCGAATCGTTTGTGCCGGCAGCAGGCGCGGTGCTATCTACAGCGCCATCCGCGGACTCTGCGCCCTCACCCGGCGTCGCAGCAACCACAGCCTCGGCAATGCCCTCGGCGCCATCAGCCCACAGCTGAGCGGGCGTGGTGCTGAAGGCCATCGCGAAGGCCAGGAATGCCACCAGACCGCGCTTGGCTACGCCACGGGCAATCGCTCCATGACGACGCCACGAGGCGCGCTGGCACTCGTCCTCAAACATATCCATTTGTCCCCCATTGTCTGTACTTGGAGCATTGCCCAGCGGCTGCCCCACATCATCGCGCATATTGCGCTCGAGTACCCCCATCGGGGTCCCCCTTCCCTCCAGAGCCCAACACGTACCGGCGGCATACGCCGCGGCCGCGCACAAGATGGGAGGCGATCCGACTTAACCTTACCGACCCGGGTGCGCCGTCCGATCTGCGACGCGAACATCCCGAGCCAAGAGGAATTACGGTTACTGGTACAGCCGGGGACTTGCACCCCGATTCTCCCAAACGCGCAGGAAAACCGCGCATTCGTGCGTCTCCGCACCACCATCTAGGCCATCGATTATTATCGTCAATATGGTAGCACGCAAAAGGGCCCCGCACACAAGCGAAGCCCAAGGTAAAAGCTATGGTTTGAGATAGGAAGGACTGTCGTCGGACCTTGCAAGAACAGCCCGTTTCAAAACTATGCCGGATTACGGGGCTGATTCAGCACTTCGCAACCATATCTGCCATTTTCGAAAACCAACGACTCATCTACCTGCGGTTTTAAAAGCACGGATTCCGGCATGGTCGAGGTTCGGCACTCCAGCCCCGTAAACCGGCATAGTTTTGTTCGGACCAGTCCACACCGGCGCGACGCAAGGCAAAATAACCCGATTCCCCGACCCCGGGAAATCGCTAACGCTTGCCGCCGTGGCTGTTGCGCCAGATCTCGCGGCCCAGCATCAGCGCCAGCACCAGCGCGCTCACGTAGCCCATAAAGCCAATGACCGGGATACCAAACACAACCGGCTCGATGCGCGCGTAGTAGACCACCGACGAACCGATAAACAGACCGGCGATCACAATTGCCATCGACATGCGGTCGATAATTCCACCCAGCTGTCGCAGTGTCTTGTCGCTGCTCATGATCTGCGTGTTCACCTTAAGCTGCCCGCGCGTGAGCATTCGCGAAGCCAGCCCCAGGTACTCGGCCGCCTCGAGTGAGCCCTTTGCCGCGCGATAGCTGCTCGCGGCAAGATCGCGCCCCATGTCGCGCACGCGCGCATAGGTGCTTTTCTCGTTTTTAATGTGGGTTTGGATGATCTGGATCATGTTGACGTTGGGCATGTACTCGGTCAGCAAACCCTCGAGCGTCACCATGCCGCGCGCGAACATCGTCACCACGCTCGGCAGCTCAACGTCATTCTTACGCGCGAGGTTTAACAGCGAGGTCAAAAACTCGCCGATATCCAGATCCTTCAGGTCAAGGCCCGCAAAGTCTGCGACGATAAAGTCAAGATCGGACAAAAACGCTGAATGATCGAGCTCGGCCGAATCGCCACGCGTCACGGCAAAGCGCATGAGCGAATCCTTGAGCTTGGGCACGTCACCCTCGGCCACGGCGAAAATCATGTCCTTAACGATGCCACGATCGTGGCTCGACATGCGTCCGACCATGCCCAAGTCGATAAAGTAAACGATGCCGTCCTTGAGAATGATGTTTCCCGCATGCGGGTCGGCATGGAAAAAGCCGTCGTCGAGCACCTGCGTCGAGTAGTCCTCGACGATTGCAGCACCGATCTTTTCCAAGTCATAGCCCTCGGCCACCAAGCGTTCAGGATCGGCGATCGAAATGCCGTCGACGTAGTCCATAACCACCACGTGCTCGGTGCACAGGTCCAGATAGGATTTAGGGCACGTCACGCCATGAACGCTCTTATGGAACTCGTAGAAGTCGTTGAGGTTTTTTGCCTCGGCCAAAAAGTTAGTCTCCTCGCGAAACGAGGTCCACAACTCCTCGACTACGCCATGCAGGTCAACGAATTGATCGGTGTTGACGAACTTGGAAACGATACGCACCACCGAGCGGATGATATCGATGTCCTGCGCCATAACCTGCTGCGCACCGGGGCGCTGCACCTTGACGGCCACGTCCTCGCCCGTCACCAGACGAGCGCGGTGCACTTGCGCGAGCGACGCGCTACCGAGCGGATTGGGGTCGATCGCATCGAACATCTCCCCCAGGCGCAGGCCGTATTCTTCTTCCAGACAACTGAGTACGACCTCGTACGGCACAGGCTCCACGTCGGAGCGCAGACGACGCAGCTCGTCGCAAAAGCGTTGCGGCAGAATCTCGGACCGGTTGGCCAGAATCTGCCCCATCTTGACGAACATGGGGCCGAGTTCCTCGAGCAGGCGGCGCAAACGAACCGGCGTGAGGTTATCCCACACGCGGTACTTTTTGACCAGACGAACAATCTGCCCGATGCGTTCGCGACGACCCGCCGGCGTGAGCTGGTATTCCTCGTCCGGCGCCATCGCGTCGGGCTCCTCGGGCACCATATCGACAGCACGCGGCTTCTTGCGAGCGCCCGAGACGGCGGCATCGACCTCATCGACAACCGCCGCCTCGTCACCCAGAGGATCTAGATTGTTGTAATCGGTGGTTGAATCTGCCATCTGCGCTGCTACTCGGCCTCTTCGGTATCCTTCGCATCGTCGGGCTCAACGGACTCGACGGGCACCGAGGTCACGTTGTCCTCGACTGAATCGACGATGTCGCGCACATGGGCCAGGAAGGCCGTGCGCTCGGGGGCGGTCATAACGCGGACGCGGGCAAGGATGAGCTCGTCGAGCACGCGCTGGGCCGCGGTCTCGCCCTGCATGCCCAAGCGCTCGGTCAGATCGGAGATGGTGCCACCGGCCTGCTCAAACATGTCGGACACGCTGCGGGCGATATCGGGGGTGGCGGTGTCCTTGCGGACCTGTTCGCCCTTGGTATTAAGGTCGTCGAGGACCTTTTTGCCGCCTTCGACGGCAACGGCGGCAGCGCCAAAGCCAACGTTGATGGCGCCGTTAACAAGCTGATCGAGTTTCATAACCATGGTTGTCTCCAATCATAAACAACTGCATTGGCGTTCTTGTACCCAAGATCGAGTGAAAGCGACAAAGCGTTTTAGCGCTATTCGATCGACGGGAAATCCCTACCTCACGTTGTCGTTCATCGCGAAAGAGTTCTTCATGGCGCAGCTCGTGGTGTAGAGCACCTTGCCCAGTAGGGCATCGGTTTCCACGCGAACACGCTCGGCAAAGGCCTCGTTGGCGCGTGCAAGTTCGGCAGGCACTTCGGCCTCAGGCAGAACGGCTACGGCAGCGTCGACGTCATGGATCTGCTTGTGGCCCATGCCACCGACCTTCTCCTGATAATCCTCCACAGCGCGACCGCACTCATGGAAGCGGACGTCAGCCAGCGCGCCGATCAGGCGGTTGGCCCAGTAGAAGTTTTCGGACGTCACGCGAGCCTGCGTGTCGGCATAGTACTCGGGCATGGTCTCGACGTTGGCGTACAGCGGAACCAGCGCGTTAAACGAGTTGGAGCCAAAGGCCATCCACTGCACGGCGCGGTAGGCCGGCTGTGCATAGGGGCGCAGCTGCAGCACGGCGAGCTGGCTGTTGCGGTTGATGCCGATGGGGCGATAGGCACCGCGCGTGGCGGGCGTGCCCTTGCTGCCGTAGCAGTCGTACTCCGTGCCCTGGTAGTGGCTGGAGAGCACGTACTTGATGTCCTCGATGGTCACCTTGCGCTCGGGCACGCGGCTCCAGGGGATATCGTCGCTCTCGGGCGTGTAGTCGGCGTCGGGGCCGTCCCACACATCGCTGGGGTTGAGGCAGCGCTGCATGTACCAGGCGCGCGGCGTGTTGTAGACGTGGTCGCTGTCGCTGTGCGAGCCAAAGGCCTCGCGCGGGTTGAATACCGTCGCCGGGCCGTCGCCCTCGACACCCAGCGTCAGGTCCAGATGCCACTCGGCCATCCAGGCGCGCAGGTCGGCGGAGCACATGTGATCAGCCTGGGCGCCCTCGGCGTCATCCAGGTCAAAGCTGTCGATACCCAGCTGGTTGGGCATGGTCACATAGGCGTCGTCAGGCACGCGCTTGGCGATCCAGTGGTGACCGCCGATGGTCTCGAGCCACCAGATCTCGTCCACATCACTAAAGGCGATGCCGTTGTTCTCGTAGGTGCCGTAGCGCTCGAGCAGGTTGCCCAGGATACGCACGCCGTCGCGGGCGGACTTGGCATACGGCAGCACCAGGGTCACCATGTCCTCCTCGCCCAGGCCACCGGGCTGCGCCGGAACATAGCCGTCCTCGCCCTCGTTGCCCTTGGCGGGCACGTAGTCGACGAGCGGGTCGGCGCCGCGAACGCGCTCGTTGGTGGTGAGCGTCTCGGTTGCGGACATGCCCACATTGAGCTCGTTGAAACCGGCCTCGGCCCAGATGCCGTGGCCCGGGACAACATCGGGGACGCTCGTGTAGCGCATGGGGTTATCGGGCAGTTCAACGGTCAGGTGACTCAAGACGCTCGTGTAGACGCGCGGCTGCTCGTCGGGATGCACCACGCGCATACGCTTGGGCTCAAACACCCCGTTGGACGAGTCCTCGTTGCGGGCAACCAACGTCGACCCGTCGTAGCTCGCGTTCTTACCAACCAAAATCGTTGTGCACGGCATGCGCATCCTCCTTGAGCGAAGAAATCAAACGATAACAGTGTATCGCTTCGGCGCAGAAAGGGCGAAACCACGGCGCTGGCAACCCCCGTGGTCAAAAAATGCCAAATATGAGTACTGTCACCAATTTAGTAACAGCAATTTTGCTACGCATGGATGTCAAAAATCTACATTTGTTCAAAAATTAGATGATGTAATTCCTCATAGGTCCAATAAAATAGGCTCTCTATCGATAATAAATATCGTTAGAGAGCCTATTTGACCTAAAATATATGTGACTATCTTGGCAACAGTACTCATATTTGGCATTTTTTGTCCACGGGGTATAGAACTAACCCCTCAAACAGCCCAAAACGCCTATTTCGATGCGCGCTCGGCCGCCTCGATCACGTGTTTGGCGAGGATCGCCGTCGTCACAGCGCCCACGCCGCCCGGCACGGGCGTGATGGCGTTAACGACCGGCTCCGCAGCATCAGAATCGACGTCACCCACCAGCTTGCCAGCGGCCTCGTCCCAATTAATGCCAACATCGATGATCGTCTGGCCCTCGCGAACCGCATCCACGCCAATCGTACGCGCGCGTCCAACGGCGGCAACCACAATGTCGGCAGCACGGCACTCGGCAGCAAGGTCGCGCGTATGCGTATGGCACGTTGTCACGGTCGAATTGCGCGCCGTAAGCATGGCGGCAACAGGACGCCCGATCACCAGCGAGCGCCCGACCACCGCGACCTTGGCCCCATCCAGCTCAACGCCGTAATGATCCAGCAAAGCAAGCACGGCTTCGGCTGTGCAGGGGGCAAAACCCTCGCCGCGCCCCGAAAGCGTGGTGAGCAGCGAAGCCGGCGTCATGGAGTCAACGTCCTTGGCAGGATCGAGTGCCGCGGCAACCGCGTCCTCGTCAAGGCCGGCGGGCAGCGGGCGGAACATCAGGCAGCCATGAACAGACGAATCAGTATTGATGTCCTCGATGGCCGCCAACAGCTCGTCCCGCGAAACATCGGCGGGAAGCAAAACGCGGCGAGCTTCAATGCCAACCTTCTCGCAGCGCCTGAGCGCACCGCGCTCGTAGGATAGGTCGTCCTCGCGTTCACCCACACGCACGATAGCCAACGTCGGAACAACGCCGCGCTCGCGCAAAGCCACGCAGCGAGCAGCAAGTTCCTCAGTCAACGCGCGGGCGACGGGAGCGCCCTTCAGCAGTTCAGCCATGGCTATCCTCTCTTCCTTGCAGCGTCGGCGGCGCGGCGCGCCAGCGCATCGGCGCGCGGCAACCACGTGTCCAGCAGCTCATCGCACGCGGTCTCGAGCTCCTCGGCGCGCGCCCGGTCCTTCATAGACGTGGTGTTGGCAAAGAGCGTCAAGCTCGCGCCCTGCATAGCGGAACGGCAGAACACGGCGCCGCACGCCACATCGGACAGCAGCTGACGCGAACCCTTGTCGGCCATGTCCTCGAGCAGCGCCAGCGCACGCCCGCAGGCATCCATAATGCGATACGGCGGCATAGCGGCCACATGCAGCGCATCCTGAATCGCGGTCGCTCGAGCCGGATCGTCACGCGGAATACCGTACGCCGCGGACACCTGCCCATAGGCACGAACGTCCTCGGCAACCAACTCGACAAGCTCCTGGGCCAGCTCATCAGCATGGGCAAACGCACGCGTCAGGTCATCCGCACGATCAGCAAGCGCGGGATTGGTCGCACCGTAGCGGGCAACCATTCCGCACAGCGAGGCGCCCAGCGCGCCCACAAAGGCGCTCGCGCTGCCACCGCCGGGAACCGGCTCGCGCGCGGCCAGCGCCTCGGCAAACCCGCGGCAGGTCTTGTCCATCATCTCTTGGCTCATGCACATGCACCTTCAAGTCATATACATCGGTCGGGTGGCAACCGCCGACCGACCGCATCGATCACGTAATGGTGCTAAGTCTAGCCCATAAGCACATGAGCGTCAGCGCACCTGGCCATCGCGGATTTCTATGGCACACGATAGGCGGCAGCGACACAAACATGGGACACATGGCCCACCTTTCGAGACTCCCGGGCAGCACAAGCTGGGGCATATCTATAAGTAAGGAACCCGTTGGGGCACGGCCGGGCAACGGCCACAAGCAATGAACGGAGGCATAAGCCGCACAGCACACAGAGACATCCGCCGCCAGCGCAATCAGTACCCCAACAGCATGCGGCGCCGTGATGTCATCGGCAGACAAGGAGGACGCCACCATGAAGAAAAAGAGCCTATCGATCCTTTCCCTTTGCATCGCCCTCTTTGCCGCGTTTGCCCTTGTCGGCTGCGGCGGGAGCGCATCGGGCGGCGGCAGCGCCCCCAAGAGCGAGAGCAAGGAAAAAGCTCCCGTCGCCAAGAAGACTGACTTCATTTGGTTTAAGGTCGAGATGCCCGAGGGCGTCGGCGTAAGCGACTCCGCCGGCAAGAATGCCGACAGGGTCCAGCTCACCTTCCCCGAAGACGAGAACGCCTCGGCCGATCGTTTTATCCCCGTTTGGAAAAAAGCGCTGACAGCTGAGGAATCCCACGCCGACCAGGCGGAAAAGAAGGGGGATACGTTCCAGTGGAAGGATGGCGGGTCCGTCGAGTATAACGGCAGGACGTGGCTCGTCGGAACGTACGAGGACAACAGCGGCGTCTCAACCATGCTTTTTACCGACGTTGAGCCGGGAAGCGTCTACGTCCTCATCTCGAACTTCGACCAGCACAAGAAAGAAGCCGAGGCGCTCCTCAACTCCATCGAATTCCCCGATGACATGGCAGAGGCAGTTTCCGAGGCGCGCGAAGTCGAGATTTCGAGCATCGAGCTCAAGTAACGGAACACCCGCACGCGCCTACGCGCACCTGCGCATATGCGCCCCATTAAAGCAACGGGCACCCAGCCCCGGGGAGGGCCGACAGCATCGGCCCTCCCCTCTTTTGGACCCGCGCATATTGCCACTTGTCGGCGCAATTCCAGCCCTCAGAATGGGACACATGGCCCACCCTAGCGAGCCGTCCACGCGTACAGTAAAGACAGGTAATCCATGGGCGGTTACAGATCGAGGAGGACACGACCATGAAAAAGAAGGCCTTTGCGATTCTCACCCTCTGCATCAGTCTCTTTGCCGCAGTTGCCCTGGTGGGCTGCGGTGGCAGCGGTGGCGCTACCGGCAGTGGCGGTGGCGGCGGAGCAGAAAAGCCAGCCGTGGATATGAGGACCGACTTCATTTGGTTTAAGGTCGAGGTTCCCGAGGGCGTCGAGATCACCGACGTTGCCGGCGACACCGCCGACAGGGCCCAGTTTAAGTTCACCGAGAGCGAGCATGCGAGCGACCGCTTCATACCCATCTTCGACCCCGATAAGAACGCCGACGAACTGTTCGACTACGAGGCAAAGTGGAAGGCCAACTCCGGATGGACCGAGAGCGACCCCGTTAAATACAACGGCAAGACCTGGCGCAGTGCTTACTTTACGCACTCGGGCGGCGTAACGACCGAGTGCTTTACCGACGTTGAAGGCGGCAGCGTTTACGTGCGCATCGACAACGTCGAGGAGCACAAGGACGCCGTCGAGACCATGATGAAGTCCCTGGAATTTGCCGATGATATCGCCAAGGCCAAGACCGAGGCCATGGACGTCAAGCTCGAGGATATCGAGATCAAGCGCTAAGCGACTGGCGAGCGCAGCGGGAAACACGAGCGCAGCGCAAACAAGCGACGGTACCCCAGCGCTTCGTACTAAGGGAGGGCCGGTAAACCGACCCTCCCTTTCTTATGCCGGCAGCCGACGAACGCGAAGATGCCGGGCGGCAAAACCGCCCCCCCAGCGCGGTAACGGCACAACATGAACAAGCACCCCAGCACGTCCGCTCGCCGATTTATAGCGCCGCGCAGACAATTGAGCCGACACATTTAAACATCCGGGCAGTAAAGTGACCAAAATAAGTGCATAACCGCACCCTGCGAATGGAGGAGTTATGACCGAACATCATGCCACCAGTCGCCGAGCGTTTACGCTGGGCCTTGGACTCGCGGCGTTGTCGCCACTTGCAAGCCTGCCCGAAACCGCCACGCTGGGCATTAGCCCGCGGACAGCCTTTGCGGACGGCACGGCCGAGTCAGCGGCCACCCTCGACAATTTCGTCATTCGCCTTCGCCCCGCGGGCTATTTTCGCACCGCGAGCGTCAACGAAGACGGCAACGTCATCGGCAACGTCTGCCACCTGTTTAATGACGGCACGTCCAGCAAGCTCATCCTTGAGCACGTAGGGACCGATGCGGACGGCACAAACTGGTATGCCATCCGCACCCTGCTCAATTTCGAAGAGCACAAGAAGACGGGCTACAGCATTTGGTCGGTCGATGGCGACTCGGACAAAGATGGAAAGGTCATCCACGTATGGAGTGGCGAGTACGACCATAAGGACAGCCGCGCCTATACGTTCGACCGCCAGTTCGACGGAACTTATATTATTCGAGACCGCAGCCAGTTCGACGGAACTTATATTATTCGAGACCGCATATATTATTCGAGACCGCATATACACGAAAAACGGTATTAACTACCTGGCCATAGAATCGAAAGGCAAAGACCAAGACAACAACAAGATTTGCCAAAAGAAATATTCCATTCCGTGGGAGCTCGAGCTTGTCGGCTACAGCATGGACAAGACCAATGCCACAGTTAGCAGCATCGACTGGACCACGTATAGCAGCTACGTCGACGGACCATGTTGGATGAGCCACGTCGAAGGCAACAAGTACCTCGACGAGCTGAGCATCCCGGGCACGCACGATTCGGGAACTTGCAGCGCGGACAACGACACCGAACCCCAATCCTCGCAAGCAAAGTGCCAGCAGGACTACATCCCCACGCAGTTGCTCGAAGGCATTCGCTATTTTGATATCCGACTCGGAAAAGGCAACGACCCCGGCATCGACCATGGAAGTTGCTACCTGCTCAAAAAAGACGGGCACTTCATGCATCTCTCCGATGTCGTTGGCTACTTCAAAAAGTTTTTGAACGAAAATCCGTCAGAAGCGCTCATCATGCTTGTATCCCGAGGCAACAACGAGGCTACTGACGAGAGCCTTACGACGGCTTTCGCCAAGGTTTTGGACGACAACCCCAAACTGTTCTATACGTCGAGCCGCGTTCCCACACTGAACGAGGTGCGCGGAAAGATCGTCCTGCTGCGCCGATTTGGACTCGCCGGCGACAGCGTAAGCGGCCACACGTGGGGCCTCGACCTAACCGAATGGGACAACAAAATCGCAGCACACCCCAGCAGCTCCTCTATGTGTCTCGTCCAAAACGCGCAAGGCTTTGAAGCCGCAGGGGAAACAGGCGACAAAAAAGCCTATTGCACCAAGGTATATGCCCAGGACCATTACGAATGCACCGGAACCGACAAGATCAGCTGGGTCGATATGGCCCTGCAGGAGACGGCTAAGCTCACCCGCAACGAGGTAGATGTCGAGGACGATAACGGGGCCAAGGAGCAAGTCCTGGAGCGCTGCTGGTCTATCAACTACACCAGCTGCACGAATCACAAGCAAGGAAGCAACCCATTTACCGCAGCGCGAGTAGTCAACGAGCATCTGTACAAGAGCCCGTACATCAACCCCAGCGACAACGAGGAAACAAAGTCAGATTACCTCAAGCACATTGGCATCATCGCATCCGACTTTGTTGATGCGGCGCTGGCCCGGAGCATCTACCAGCGCAATTACGATTACGATACACAGCACAAGCAGACAGCTTCGTACTACCTCCCGAACCGCATGCGCATGACGTACGGCGACTCGCTGAGCGATGCCTCGCTCCAGGATGGCAAGACCGTTGGCGAGGGCCATTTCCGCCTTGTCGACAGCAGCAACGTACTCAACGTGACGGCTTCGGGCCATGCGTTTGCCATCGAATATGTGGATGTCGACGCCTTGGGCAACGAGACCGTTACGGAGCTGCGGGGCTCCGTGCCCATCGATATCAATCCACGCGCGCTGACACCCCACTTTGAGGGGCTCGAAGGCCTTAAGGCCGGCGAGGACGTGCGCGCCAAGATTGCGGCATCACTCGAGGGCAAGCTCGAAACCGATGCCTGCACGGCCCAGCTCGAGTTTGTGCACGACGCGGACGGCGCTCCGGGCACGGCAATGGCCGAGGGCGAAACATTTGCCGCAGGAACGTACTGGGTGCGCGTGAACGGTCTCTTGGGCGACGCGGCGCAGAACTACACGCTCGCCAGCGACGGAGCCGCAAGCTTTACCGTAGCGGCCTCGGGCAGTGCGGGCGGCAACGGCAGCGGCACGGGTTCCAACGCAGGCAGCGCCGACAAGAACGGCAAGGGCAACAAGAGAGACCAGGGCAAGAGCTCGGGCGGAAAGCTCGCCAACACGGGCGACGGTTCTGGCGTTGCCGCCGGGCTCGCTGCCGCCGCCGTAGCGACGACGGTCGCCGGCGCAGCAATGCTTGCCAGTGACCACGACAATACCGAGGACGTTAACGAATAGGCAAGCCAGTTTTTTGGGCGCATCAACTCAATCGGGGCGCAGAATACCGTTCTGCGCCCCGATTTTTACCTTGGACCGAACGCCGTTATCGGCTACATCACCATGTTCAGCGCGTTCACAAATTCCTGGGCCTTCGCACGGCTACTCAGGCTAAAGACGCAAGCGGTCAACAGCCTGTTACGCAGAAAAACATCACGGCCTTTGATTCTATTGACGCCCGTGATGTCCTTAAGATAGACAATCTCGGTGTGCTTGCCGCCGAAAGTGCCCTTCCTGAGCACCTCGATACGGTTGGGGTAGATCTTGACGTCTTTAAACCTACCCGAGCCCTTGTCCTGAAACAGCAAGGTGTTGTTGTCCATGCATGTCACTCCCATGGGGTTCGTGAAAACTGTCTCTATTGCCAAATTTTAGTCACCGCAAGGCCTCCATGCGAAGTTGCCAGACAGCGCAGCGATTCGTGTCCGTACGAGTCTTTAAACTAAATGCAATAAAGATGCGTCCTCAAGAGGAAAGTCGGGCGATATTGATGAGTGAACTGGCAAACCGCGGGGAATCGGCAATCGTGCCAGAAGTTTTTTACAAGCAGGTTTCCTCGATTCTCAACGCCGCTCGCGACAAGGCCTATACCGCCGTTAACTTTGCGATGGTTGAGGCATATTGGGAGATCGGCAAGAGTATTGTTGATGAACAGGGCGGAGAGGAGCGCGCCAAGTATGGCGATGCACTGATCGACGAACTTGCCGTTAGATTGACTAAGGATTTTGGCAGAGGCTTCAACGCCAGAAGCTTAAGATACATGCGTCAGTTTTATCTTGCGTTCCCAATTCGGAACGCGCTGCGTTCCGAATTGAATTGGACACATTACCGCAGGTTATCGCGTATAACCGACCCTGATGCTCGAACATGGTACATGAACGAATGTGCCGATTCTCGCTGGAGCACGCGTCAGCTCGAGCGCCAGATCAACACCATGTTCCGCGAGCGCCTGCTTGCCAGCAAGGACAAGGAGGCCGTCACCCAGGAAATCCAAAAGAGCGCCCCGGCTCGTCGCCCCGAGGATATCATCCGCGACCCATATGTACTGGAGTTTTTAGGTTTCTCGGACGATACTGCGTTTCGCGAGAGCGATCTAGAGCAGGCGCTCATCACGCATCTTCAGAAGTTCCTGCTGGAGCTTGGCCGTGGTTTCGCTTTCGAGGCGCGCCAAAGGCGCATCACCTTTGATGGGCGCCATTTCTATATTGACCTTGTGTTTTACAACTATCTGATGCGCTGCTTCGTGCTCATCGACCTTAAGACGGACGATCTTACGCACCAGGACCTGGGCCAGATGCAAATGTATGTGAACTACTACACGCGCGAGCTCATGAACGAAGGCGACAATCCGCCCATAGGCATCGTGCTCTGCGCGGACAAAAGCGATTCGATCGTCGAGTACACGCTGCCCGAAGACAACGACCAAGTGTTTGCCGCCAAATACCTGCCGTATCTTCCAAGCAAGGAAGAGCTGGCGCGCGAGCTGAGTGCCGAGTACCGCGCCATCAACGAAGCGACTAATGGCGAAGCGCAAGGGTAGCGGCACGTTGCGACCGATACCCCCGACGGCGCTCCACATCACCCGGGATAAGAGGAGCTTTCCATGACAGACAGACCGAAAACAACACTGCGCGACTGCATCTACGGGCTTGCCGTCGGTGACGCGCTGGGCGTTCCCTACGAGTTCAGGCCCCGCGGTACGTTCGAATGCACGGACATGATCGGCTACGGCACGCATGGGCAACCCGCCGGCACCTGGAGCGACGACACATCTATGACGCTTGCTACCTGCGACTCGATTAGGGAGCTCGGGCACATCGACACCGCGGACATGCGCGACAAGTTCGTAAGCTGGATTGCCCGTGGCGAGTATACGATCGACGGCGTTTTCGATTACGGCGGTACGACCGCCCGCGCCCTGCGCACCGGCAAAGGAGGCTCCGGCGAGCGCGACAACGGCAACGGATCGCTCATGCGCATCGCTCCCCTGGCGTTCACCGATGCGACAGACGAAGAGGTCAGCAAGGTCTCCGCGATTACGCACGCCCACAGAACGTCGACCGACGCATGCATCATATTTGTCGAGCTGATGAGGGATGTGATGAACGACGTGCTCCCCTCGTGGGCGCTCCATCTGAAAGGCGTGCCTGAGCAGGAGATCAGGTCGGGTGGCTTCGTGCGCGACACGCTTAAGGCAGCCACCTGGTGTTTCGTCAACACTAACAGCTACGAAGATTGCGTGCTTGCCGCCGTCAACCTAGGCGACGACACCGACACCACCGCAGCCGGCGCCCTCGCCGGCACGGCATACGGTCTCAAAGCCATCCCACAGGAGTGGATCGACACTCTGCGCGGCAAAGAGCTGATTGAGAGCTGCCTGTTTTAAGGCGCCATTCAAGAAATAAGGCAGGAGGCATCATGGAGAGGAAGATCGCAAATATAGACGAGTTCCAAGTGGACGAAAACGGAATTCCGCTATTTCCAGTAGGACTGAAGGAGGAAACCAGCCTCTATGTCCTCCCCGACGGGCGTTACCTCCCCTGCGGGGTCTACAGGACCGCGGACGGCGGTTCGATCATTTATGAGCCATCCGAACTAAGCTTCTTCGGGCAGATGCTTGCTCAATTCAAAGAGAACTAGAGGCTTGATTGCCCGTTAGATCGACACTGCTCCAAGCCATGGGGCGGGTAGGATGTCTCCCGCCGCGGCCTGTGAGGTAGAATTACGACTGCCGCGGAATCCGCCTGCGGGCAACGCTCCGATCTCCGATTGGGGTGAAGCCTATGAACTTGTTTCTTGAAATCCTGCGCCTCTCGATGTATGTAACCGGCATCGTCCGGAACCTCTACTCGATCTGGCGGGAATATAAGCAGTAACGGATAGCGAAGGGAGTCATGCAAAGGGCCGGTCGCACCCGGCCCTTTAGACGATAGTACCTGCGTTGCCCGCGCTTCCAAAGTTGACCGACTGAGGAGCGGGTTCCGCGGCACATCCTGATTTTACCCAGTGGCAAGGCTCTTTTACAGCCGTTCCACCGTTTATTTACATCCGCCAATCAAGACCTTGATTGGCAACTTCATCCGAACACTTCCCACATTCATCCGCAC